>JAKZWC010000001.1:0-3488 GCA_047515735.1 Spirochaetales bacterium
ACGTTCCCCGGATCGCGTGTGGCAGCAGGATCGGCGCGCGTTTGCGGCCAGCGCGCGCCGGCGGTTGCACATCCGCCCCTACCGCCGCCGAGACCGTGCACAGATCCGGCGCATCATCTGCGCTACGGCGTTGCGCGGACGGCCGCTGGCAACGTTCTTCGAGGACGATCAGATACTGGTCAAGCTGTTCATGGACTATTACCTCGGTTACGAGCCGGAGTCCTGTTTCGTCGCCGAGAGTCAAGGCCGGGTGGTGGGCTACATCATGGGCTGCACGGACTCGCGCCGGTACCTGCGGGTGGTGTTGTTCCGCTACGGGCCGCAACTGCTGGCGCGCGTGATGCTGCGACTGCTCACCGCCCGCTACCGGCGCGGGACCACCTACCGGACCCTGTGGTGGGCCCTGGTACGAGCCTGGAGGGAGGTCCCGGGAGCGGATCTGCAGCGGTTTCCGGCCCACGTCCATCTCGGCGTCGACCAGGAATTGCGCACCGAGGGGTCCGCATTCTATGTGTGCATGGTTCGCCTTTGCGACGCCTTGATCCGCGATCTGCGCTCGCGGGGCATCCGTGGCCTGCACGCTCAAATCGCTGAGCCGGGTAATCAAGACTTTCTATCCGGACGAATCCAGACCCTGTACGGGTGCCGGGTTGCCGCCAAGCGCCCGTTCTCGCTGTGGACGCGTGTCACCGGCGAACCATGGTATCTCAAACTGGTGACCTTGAATCTGGAGGGAGACGGGAGCGACCGGCGCGCCTGAGGACGGTCGCGGCTGGCAGAAACTCTCAACGCGGCGCTGGCCGATCCACGTACGTCAGGCCGCCGCCAGGTAACGTTCGATGGTAGCAACGGCGCGAGCTACTCCATCCTCCGAACGGATCCGCGCACGGGCGGCGAGCGCCGCCTGCCGCAGCGGCGTGCTGGCCGTGGCCAACTCGATGGCGGTTCCGAGACTCTGCGGGCTCAGCTGCCGCCACTTCAGGGGCGGCGGCGCCACCCCCAGCTCGCTGAGCCGCCGCGCCCAGAAAAACTGATCGGCAAATCCCGGTACCACCACCGACGGCACGCCCGCGCGCAGGGAGGCGGCGCTGGTGCCGGCACCACCCGGGTGCACTACTGCCGCCACCCGTTCGAACAGGTAGTCGTGCGGCACCGAGTCGAGCACCAGCATGTCGCTGCCGTGGCGCCCCGGCTGCAGCGCCCCCCAACCCTGAAGCAGCACTCCGCGCCGGCCTGCCCGGCGCAGGGCGGCGACCACCGTATCGGTCAAGGCGCCGGGGTCCCCCACCTTGAGGCTGCTGAACCCCACGCACACGGGCGCCGGACCGGAAGCCAGGAACTCCTCCAGCTCGGGCGGGACGGGCCACAGGCGGCGCGTCTCGGGGAACCAGAAGCCGGTCACGTGGGCCCATTCCGGCCAGTCGTCCGGCGGCGGCACCACCGCGGAACTGAAACCGTACAGATGCGGCGTACGGCGGCGCCGGAGCTCCGGTCCGATGCCGCTGAGCGGCAGCGGGGGCAGATCGAGCAGCTCGCGGCGCATGCGGTTGAACTGGCGCCGCCACGGCAGCCAGAATGCCTGCTCGGCGGCCAGATGGCTCATCCGGTTGTAGCCGCGGCCCAGCCGCACCCGCGCCGGCGCCAGCACGCTGGGAAACTGGCCGGTCGGCATGATCGGCTGCAGAGAGGCGAGGAACGTAGGAATGCCGAGCCGCTCTCCTACGTGGTGGGCCATCATCCCGAGCGTGGTGAATACCACGGCGTCGGCATCGCTGCAGGCAGCGCGGGCCGCCTGCGCCAGACGCGGGATGGCCGGACCCGCTACCCGTACCAGCCCGGCCATGAAGCGCAACGGGTTGTTGCGCGACGCCAGCCAGGAGTTGCCGCGGGTGCCGCTGAACAGATCCGCCGGATCCAGCGGCATGGCGGCGTACTCCAGTCCATGCCCGAGCACGAACGGACGGTAGTGATCGTGGGTAGCGATTCGCACGCGGTGACCGGCGCGCGTAAGCCCGGCGCCCAACGCGCACAGGGGCAGCACGTCTCCCAAGGTGCCCAGGGTCACGATACAAACCCTCACGCCGCCAACCTTAGCCGCAACGGCGGCAGGCTGCCGAGCGCCCCAAAACCGCCGCCTCTCGGCGTCGCTTTTGGCCCATCCCGTCCTTGCCCTCGGAGTCTGTCGCAATCCGACAGACTCCGAGGGCACGCTTCCCCGGTTGCCGTGGTGGGCATCCCCCGCTCACACTGGCCGGGTGGGACGAACCGGGAACCGGGGCTACCAACACATCTACTTCTCCCCGCACCTGGATGACGTGGTGCTGTCGTGCGGCGGACGCATCGCCCGGCAGACCGCGGCCGGCGACCGGGTGCTGGTCGTTACCATCTTCGCAGGCTCGCGCGGTGACGCCGCAGCGGTCCCGCACGCCCGGTCTCAGCTCTGGGTGCCATTCCAGGACGTTGCCGCGCGCCGGCGCGAAGATCGCCATGCACTGCAGACACTCGCCGCCGATCACTACTGGCTCGAGTACCCGGATGCGCTCCAGCGGCACCCCCGGTATGCATCGGTAACGCGCATCACCGCCCCGTTGCCGCGTCGCGAAGCCGCGCTGCAGACACGGGTGGCGGCCTCCATAGCGGAGGTGAGCCGGCAGTATCCGGCTGCGAGGCTCTACTTTCCTCTGGGGATCGGTAACCACGTGGACCATCAACTGGTGGCCGCAGTCGGCCTCAAGCGGCAACAAGCCGATTCGCCCCGGCCGCGCGGGATCTTATTCTACGAGGATACCCCCTACGTGTGCATCCCCCATCTGTTGCCGCAACGGTTCGATCAGGTCGGGATCGATGGGCCGGCAGGACCTCCGCGACCGATCCTGACATGTGCCCGCGAGGCGCACGCGGCGCTGTTGGCGGCGCCGCAGCTCGGCCGTCACCTGCGCGCCGGAGGTGCGCTCGCAGGGATCCTGCTGTTCGCGTATCTTGTAACCCGGTTTGCCGGCGCGCGTGCCGGCGCGCGACGCCGCCAGTGGATCACCATGTGCCCCGAGCTGACCGACATCGACACGGTATTCGAAACCAAGGTGACCGCCATCGGCCGCTATCAGTCTCAGGTACGGGCGTTGTTCGGCAACCTGGACGAGCTGCGGCGCGCGCTGCGGTCCTGTTCGCCCGGCTCCGGCCGGGAGGCGTTGCAGGAGCGTTACTGGGGGCCGGCCGGGGTGCCGGACACCGTCCGTGGAGGAACCAGCCGATGAATTCAGCCATCGCACAGCGCCGCGCTCGCATCACCGCGATCGAGCGCACCCGACTCTGGGTACCGTTCGCGGAACGCATTGCCCGAGACATGGAGCGGGCCGGAATCCATACCTGGTCGGAGATCGAGCTGCTCGAGGTGCGGACCGACGCCGGAGTAAGCGGCTGGGGTGAGACGATCGAGAACTACACCTGGGGGCGCGCGGCGGCCGACGAACGGGTCATCGGCCGCTCGC
>JAKZWC010000002.1:0-4780 GCA_047515735.1 Spirochaetales bacterium
TTCACATACCACGTCGACCACCGCGTCGTACAACCTGTCGATCGTGTCTCGCGTGCGCTCATGCAGTACGACGAACACGTCATAGTCGGAATCGGGATGGTGATCGCCGCGCGCCCGCGACCCGTACAGATACAATTCCACCACGTCGCCGCGAACTGCGGTGATCTGCCGGAGAAATGAATCCAACACGTGGTCGACCCTGTGCGCCACGCCTGCCTGAGCCATCGAGAACAGTGTACTACAGCGGCGGACGCTGCGGGCAGGCCGAGGCGTGGCGATGGCTACTTCCGCTCCAGGTCGAGGAGGCGCTGTTTGCGCCACAGGCCGCCGCCGTATCCGGTCAGGGTGCCGCCGCTGCCGATGACCCGGTGGCAGGGGATGATGATGGACATGGGGTTGGCGCCGACCGCTCGACCTACGGGTCTGGCCGCGCGCGGACGGCTGATCGCTGCCGCGACCTGGCCGTAGGTCCAGGTCTTTCCATACGGGATCTGCAACAGCGTCTCCCAGACTTGGCGTTGCAACTCCGTACCGGCGGGCAGCAGGGGAAGCTCGAAGTGGCGGCGACAGCCGGCGAAATATTCCGCCAACTGCTTCGTAGCGCAGTCGATGGGCGGCTCGCGCCCCGGCACCGGGGTGGCGTTCAGTAGCTGACCAACTCGACGCAATTGCCGTTCCAACCGCTCCTGATCGGAAAATTCTGCCAAGCACAGTTTGCCGTCCACCGCGCCGAGCAGCATCAGCCCCAGCGGAGTCTCGACCGGCGCCACCGCCAGCAGCATGGCAGCGCCGGCCGCACCGGGTGAGGCGCCGATCTGGTTGCGAATCGCGTCGTTGAAGCCGCTGAGCGACTCGTAGCCGTGATCGAAAGCGGTGTCGGTAACCGGTGCGCCCCGTTGCAGGTTGCCTACCGCGGCCGCCAGCCGCCGGGCACGGGCGTAGCCGTGGAAGGTCATCCCGAAGCGGCGCCGGAACCAGCGCCGCACCGCCTCGGGGCGCAGCCCGCTTGCAGCCAGATCGGCATCGGTCCAGCGGCGCCGCGGGTCGCGCTCCAGCTCGGCCAGCAAAGAACCGAGCCACTCCGGGGCGGAGCCGCCGGGATCGAGGGGGCGGCAGCGCAAACAGGGCCGGTAGCCGGCGGCGAGTGCCGTGCCGGCCGTGGCGAAGAATTCCACGTTACGCGGGTCCGGCTTGCGGGCCGGGCAGGAGGAACGGCAGAAAATGCCGGTGGTGCGTACGGCGGCCACGAACACGCCATCATAGCTACCGTCCCTCTCGGTAAACGCCGCGAGCATCTCATCGCGCGGCGGCAGCGCCGATACCATGTGCCAACCGTAATCCAGCCGCAGCCCAGTGACCACCGGAAAATGGACATCAAACCAGCGGCCGTCTCCGCAGCCCTTGAAGTCTGTTCCCGCGACAGGTGCCGCGCGGCCCCGGCCAGCTTGGTATGCGCGCTTGGCTGGTTGAGATACTCTCTACCGGCACGGAGCCGCGCTCCGTTGCGGGAGAGTGATGGGTGCCTGGTGGTCTCCGCGGTCTTCAAAACCGTTGTCGACCCTGCTGGTGCAGGGCGAGGTGGGTTCGATTCCTACCCTCTCCGCTATTACTTCGATGCAATTCGCTACTATACAATAAGTCACGTGCATCTCGTTTCGACAGTTATCACTAACACAACCACTTGGTGTGCCGGGCGGGCCCACCTTTTGTGTCCTAACCCGTAGCGCCAGGTGTCGCCGCCATGCTCGGTCCGGGGCGGGTCGCCGAGCAGACGGCGAGCCACGTCAGGCAGCAGCGCCGTCCAGTCGGTCGGCGGGTTATCAATCTCGGCGTTCAGCGCGGCGTAGCGGTCGGGCGTCCCCGCGGTCACTCGCGGGCCTCCGAAGTGGGCCGTTTGTCCATCTCTCCCGCCGTCAATCGGGCCAGGGCGGCGAGGTCGGCGGGCGGGCCGGCAGTGTGCCGGGCGCCGGCGGCCAGGGTGCGCCGGCACTCCGGGCACGTCGCGGGCGCCTCGATCCGGCCAGGTCGGCCGCGTCCGCATAGCGGCACCGCCGGCCGGCATCGTCGATGCGGCGGTAATGCGTCATCAGGGCCACGGCCGCCGGGTCCGCATCGTCGACCAGGCCAAGCGCCTCCAGGCGAGCCGCGCACGCGCTATGCGCCGCGGCGGCTCGCCGGTACGCGGCGGCCAGGTCGGCGCGGTCTGCATCATGCTGGGCCGCAACCTCCGCGGCCTCCAGCGCAAGGCGCCGTTGCCACTCGGCGGCCGTCACCGGCGCCTGCCTCCGGCGCGATCCACGCGGCCGACGTCCAGGGCGGGCACGCCAAGCGGTCCAGTGGGACGGTCATGCGGGGTTGTCTCCCACCAGGGCGCGCGCGACGGCAAGCGTAGTACGCACGTCGGCCAGGGGGTTGTGCGCGCCGGTCACCGGGACACGCAGGCGCGTCGCGGCCTCGGTCAGCTTCATCCACGGCGCCCGGTCGCCATCCGGGCCGTCGCGGGTGGTCGCCTCGGCTTGCATGGCGCAGCGCCAGGCCATCGGCGGCAGGGTCAGTCCGTGGCGCTCGGCGGTTTGCTCCAGCAGGCAGCGGTCATACTCGGCGTTCCAGGCAAGAGCAACGTGGGCGCCGAACAGCAGGGGCCGCAGCTCGGCGTGCACCGGCGGCCAGGGGCGGGCTCCCATGCTGCGCAGGCGGGCGCGGGTCAGGCCGTGCACGTCGCTCGCCTCGGTCGGGATCCGCCCTTGCGGCAGGCTCACCGTATCGAGCAGCACCCGCCCGGTGGTGTCGATCACCGCTACGGCCAGTACCTCGGCGCGCTCGCCGAATCCGGTAGTCTCCACGTCGATCACCAGCACGTCAGGGCGGTCCAGCAGCGGGCGAAGCACGGCGGCCACGTTGGGGCCACGATTAGCCGCGTGCCGGCGGCGCGTAGCGGTCTCTTGGTGGCCCCGGAGCATCTCTTTCAGGTAATCAATCAGATCGGAGGCTGCACCGACCGACAGGCTATCCATGTTCACCGAACGGCCCAGCGCCCCCCTGGTAGCGTCGCGCAGGGTCCTTCCTGTCGAATCTAGCAAACTCTCGATGTAGTCAAGCTGCCGCTCGGTGGCCAAGACGGTGGGGTGGGCGACTTGTCCCTGCCGTTCTTGGCGTCGCGACCTCTGCCACCTCCGTACTCCCCACCAGAACAGTACCGCGCCACCGACTATCAACCAAAATTCGATCACCGCCGCCGCCTCCGCTTCGGTCGCGTGGCCTCGGGGTGGCTGCACCCATCCGACCAGTGCCGGCAATCGGAACGCACGCACCAGTCAGTGCGATTCGTGACCGGGCACCGCGCCGGGATTGCGCCGGGAATCGCGATCAGGCCGCCGTCAGCGCGTCTCAGCGCCGGGTTTTTCGCGCCAGTGCGCAGAATCTTGCCGGATGCGGCGGATTCTGGTCGATTCGGCGTCCGCGGCGGCTTCGCAGCGACGCGTCCTGGAGCCGCTGGGGGGGGCGTCCAGGTCGAACAGCAGCAGTTGGGCCTCAACCACGGCGGGCAATCCCTCGACATGCAGCGTCGCGGCGGCGCTCGCGCCAAGCGTCCCGCTCGACGGCGCTCAGCTCACCTTCCTGCAGGGCGGCCAGCGCCAGTTGCTCGGCGCGGTGCCAGCGGGCTGCGGTCATGAGGACGGCTCCGGTCGGTAGGGCCGTAGCACGTGCTCGATGCGACACCCTTCAAGCATGGCCTCCAGGGCGGCGGCTTCCTGCGGGTCCACCGTCAATCCGTACTCCAGCTTCGCCGCCAGCACGCGTCCGGCGAACCAGCGCAAGTTGTGCTTCGGCTGCCACTCGGCCGCGTCCTTGGCGACCTTCTCGTAGCGGTTCAACCTCGGGAGCGCCAGCGTCAGGTTATCCAGATCGCTCGTGAAGCGGGCGCGGACCTCCGGGCTGGCCGCGCAGAGCCCGGAGTCGTGGGCCTCCGCCAAAGCAACGATATGCTCTCTGTCGGACTCCTCGTTGGGGAACTCGGTCCCATCGTAGGGCGACCACCACCCACCCCAGTTCTTGGCAATCTCTTCCTCCTTGGTGGAGCCGCCATAGTCGTCACGGACGTATACCGAGCAGCGATCCTCAGCGGCCACCACCAGCCCACGCCACGTCTCGCCGTCAGGTTCATCCGCGCCGACGACCACCGCCGCGGCGGCGGTCAGCAGCACGGCCGCCAACATTAGCCGAAACGTCTCTCCCACCGTCACCATGATCGGCGCCGCCTCCGCTTCGGCATCGCGGCGGCCTCCGGGTGCGCGCAGCGGCCATCCGCAATTGCGTGGTAGTGGTAGCAGCCGGCCCGGTAGCAGGTCCGGCCGCCGGTCACGGGGCACCGCGTCGGTATCGGCAAGGTTGCGGCGCTCAGGGCGCCCCCAGCGGCCTCGGCGGACGTGGGTTGGTGGTGAAGAGAGTACCACCGGGGCCGCTCCGGCGCGTCTCATATTTTGGAGGAAGGAGTCAATCGCCGTAGAAAACGGCGGCGCGCGTTCTCTATTTCTTCCCTGCGGCTAACGCATGCCTCACATGAGCAATCCGTGAGGGGTGCGTAGTCCAACACCACGCCGGCCTCTCGGCCTAGTAATTCGTCGACCCAAGTCGCCGGCGGACGTGTCGGCTCTACCCAGCCCGAACCCCACGGCCACGATCCTGTCAACAGTTCTACGGCTCGTCGTGCCATCCGCAGCCTTCCGGGGTGGTCTCGCCGCTGTGGATTTGCCCAAGCGCATAATGATTCCCATGCGGA
>JAKZWC010000003.1:0-10436 GCA_047515735.1 Spirochaetales bacterium
GACTGGTGCGCACGGTGCGGACATCGGCACCGGGTACGGCGTAGTATCGGGGACGTGATGGATAGGAAGTCGGATCACTGGACCTGTCGCGCTACGCCGCTCGCGGGCCGCGCTCTGCGCGGAGCAGCGCGGTGACGGAACCGGCGCTCATCCCGCGCCCGGCGCGGCTTACGGCGGGCTCCGGGTACCTGCGCGTCGGCGACCGCACGGAGATCCTGGCCGACGCGGAGAGCCACGCTGCGGCGGCGCTGCTCGCCGCGCTGCTGCCGCCGGTAGCGGGAGTTCCGCGTCCGGTGGGTCGGGCCCGCAGCCAGCCGGGGCACGACACGATAGCGCTGACCGTGGACGGCACGCGCTCCGACCTCGGCAGCGAGGGCTACGAATTGACCGTCACGCCGCGCCACGCCACCCTGACCGGCAGCGACCCGCGCGGCCTGGTGTGGGGGGTGCAGACGGTGCGCCAGTTGCTCGCCCTCGACACCGGGCAGGCATCCAGCCTGCCGGCGGTGACCATCCGCGATCAGCCTCGTTTCGCCTGGCGCGGCCTGCACCTGGACGTGGTGCGCCACTTCTTTCCCGTGGCGTTCCTCGAGCGCCTGCTCGATCTGATGGCGCTGTACAAGCTCAACACCTTCCACTGGCACCTGACCGACGACCAGGGGTGGCGGGTCGAGGTGCGCTCCCGGCCGCGGTTGACCGAGGTCGGGTCCCGGCGCAGCGCCACTCCCCTGCCCCACGACCGCCACCAGTCGGACGGCACGCCGTACGGCGGCCACTACACCCAGGACCAGGTGCGGCAGGTGGTGGCGTACGCGGCGGCGCGCGGCATCACCGTGGTGCCCGAGATCGAGATGCCCGGTCACGCGCTCGCGGCGCTGGCCAGCTATCCGGAGCTTGGCTGCCGCGGCGCCGGCTACGAGGTGGGCACCAGTTGGGGGATCAAGAGCGAGGTGCTGTGCGCCGGGCGCGAGTCCACCTTCAGCTTCCTGGAGGAAGTGCTGAGCGAGGTGCTGGAGCTGTTTCCGAGTCCCTTCATCCACGTCGGTGGCGACGAGTGCCCCAAGCAGAGCTGGCGCGCGTGCCCGCACTGCCAGGCGCGCCGCGCCGCCGAGGGACTGCGCGACGAAGACGAGCTGCAGAGCTGGTTCATCCGGCGCATGGGCGAGTGGCTCGCGGCCCGCGGGCGGCGGCTGGTCGGCTGGGACGAGATCCTGGAAGGGGGATTGGCACCGGGCGCGACGGTGATGAGCTGGCGCGGGATCGACGGCGGGGTGGCCGCCGCCGCCAGCGGCCACGACGTGGTGATGTCGCCCAACACCCACTGCTACTTCGACTACTACCAGTCACGTGACACGGCCACGGAACCGCCGGCGATCGGGGGCTACCTGCCGCTGCAACAGGTCTACGATTTCGAACCGATTGCACCTGCCATCGACGCCGCCCAAGCGGCCCACGTGCTGGGCGTGCAGGGCAACGTCTGGACCGAGTACATTCCGAGCGAAGCGCAGGTGGAGTACATGGCGTTCCCGCGCGCCCTGGCGCTGGCGGAGGTGGGCTGGACCCCGGCGGCGCGACGCTCAGCCGGTCAGTTCGAGGAACGCCTGCGCACGCACCGTCCGTTGCTGGACCGGCTCGGAGTCCACTACCGTCCGTGGGAGGCCGGCTGACCGGCCGGCGGATCAGTTCAGCCGGCTGCCGGCACCGCGACCCGCTCCAGGCCCACGGCGGCGAGCGCCGCGCGCATTGCCTCGATGGTGGCGGTGATATCCTGTGCGGTTATCCCGTAGTGGGTGACCATGCGCAGCTCTGAAGCCCCGGAGTTGATCAGGACTCCGGCGCGGCGCAGTTCCGCGGCGATTTCGGCGCCTCGTCCCGAGGGAATCCCGAAGCGTACGATGTTGGTCTGGATCAGATCGGGATTCAGCTCGACGGCATCGAACCCGGCCAGGCCGTGGGCCAGCGCGCCGGCGTTGGCGTGGTCTTCAGCCAGCCGTTCTATCATCGTGTCCAGGGCGACCAGCCCCGCCGCCGCCAGCACTCCTACCTGACGCATCCCGGCGCCCAGCATCTTGCGCCAGCGGGTGGCTTCGTCGATGAACTCGCGGCTGCCGCACACCACGCTGCCCACCGGGCAGGAGAGCCCCTTCGAGAGGCAGAACGTGACCGAATCAACGTCGGCCGCAAGCTCCGCCGCCGGCACTTCCAGCGCCACCGCGGCGTTGAACAGGCGCGCGCCGTCCAGGTGCACTGCCAGCCCGGCGGCGCGCCCGGCAGCGACCATGGTCGCGGTCTGGGCCCGGTCCAGCGCCCGCCCGGAGCTGGCGTTGTGGGTGTTCTCGAGGCACAGCAGCCGGGTGCGCGGCCGGTGGTAGTCGTGCGGCTTTACCGCCGCGGCAATCAGCTCGGGCGCCAGCTCCCCGTAGCGGTTGGTGGCGATGGGGTACAGCACGACGCCGCCCAGTACGGACGCCCCGCCCGCCTCGTTGACGAAGACGTGGCACTGGTCGCCCAGCAGAACCTCGTCGCCGCGCGCCGCGTGCGAAAGCACCGACACCAGGTTGCCCTGGGTACCGGAGGCGACGAACAGGCCCGCCTCCTTGCCCAGCAGCGCCGCGGACCGCTCCTGTAGCAGGTTGACCGTGGGATCGTCGCCGTAGACGTCGTCGCCGAGCTCGGCGTCGTACATGGCACGCCGCATCTGCTCGCTGGGGTGGGTCACCGTATCGCTGCGCAAGTCGATCATAGGACCTGCATTGTGGCGCCCGTGAAGGGACGCGGCAACCGGTGTTGGAGCGGTTTGGTGCGGTTCAGGCGGAGGCGCCGGAGTAGCGCTTCAGGCCGCGGCTCCAGACGAAGCGTGATGCCACCAGTGCGAACAGCGCCACCCCGAGGGCCAGCAGGACGCGCGCGCCGGTGAGGCGCCCCACCACCGCCTCCGCCGGCACCGTAACGGCGATTGCCACCGGTACCACGAAGGTGAGGATGAATTGCAGCCACTGCGGGTAGATGCCGATCGGCCAGCGCGCGGCCTGATACGCGTCGCCGAAGATCACCAGGATGTTCTCGATGCGCAGAAACCAGAACGACACCGTCGCCATCACCAGAAAGAAGCTGTAGATGATGGCACCGCCGGCCAGCAACGTCAGCAGGAACAGGGCGCCGTCCAGCAAGCCCGCGGATTCGCTGCGGCGCAGCAGCGCGACGCCCAGCACCACCAGTCCCAGCACCACGTCGACCAGCTTCCAGACCCGAATCTCCGCCACGCTGATCAGGAACTGCGCCTCCGCCGGCTTGGTCAGGGTGTAGTCGAGGGTGCCCTGGCGCACGTCCTCCATCAGTTTCTGCATGCTCGGCTCGATGACGCCGCCCATCGCCGCGCCCACCAGGAGATAGACACCGAGCACCGCCAGCACCTCGTCGGGGCTCCACCCGCCCAGGGTGTCGGTGTGGCTGAACACCACCAGCAGGCCGCCGACCGCTCCCGCAACCGCAACCCCCGACTGCACGAGCTGCAGGTACAGATTGGCCCGGTAGGCGAACTCGCCCAACAGCCCGATCTTGAAGAAGGTCCACGCCACCCGCAGCAGATGCATCACGAGCCCACCGCCGTGTACCTGCGCACCCCCAGCCGCCATACCGCCTGCATCATCAGCAGGCCGAGCACCAGCCACAGCACCTGCATCCGGAACCCGGCCGCGATCTCGGCAGGACTGAGGCGATTGAGCGCCAGCTCCACGGTAAACCAGCCGATCCAGCGGAACGGCAGATACCAGGACACGCGCTCCAGCCAGTGCGGCAGCAACTCCAGCGGTGCCAGCCGTCCAGAACAGAACAGCATCACCAGGAAGTAGATCTGGTTGAGTGCCGAGGTGCGCGTGGTCCAGAACGCGCTCAGGGCGAACCCCCAATCGACGAACATGCGCAGGAAGTAGGCAATCACCAGGGACACCGCCGCCAGTCCCAACGCCGCGGCGCGAAACTCGAACGCGGGTTTGAACAGCACGCTCAGCAGCACCGCCGCCGGTACCAGGATCACCAGGGTCAGGATCTTGTAGCCCAGGTTGTCGGCGATGTCGCTATGGATGGGATGAATCGGCTTGAGCAGCATCGAGGAAAACTCGCCGCTGCGGATGCGCCACTCGAACTCGAAGATGATCCAGGTGAAGGTGAGCTGGTTGACCACCATCAGAGCGATGAAGTAAGCGGCGAAGTCGGCCGCACCGTAGCCGCCCACGCTGCCGCGCGCCGATGCGATGGTGACCCACACCACCAGGAACACGGTCGGCTCGACGATGCGGTTGATCATCCAGAGCGCCATGGCCACTCGATACTGGAACTGCAGCGCCAGCGTGGTCTTCAGGTACACCCAGTAGATGCGCAGCATGGCGTCAGCCCGCGGTGTGCTGCCGCTCGTCTTCCAAGGCGCCGGCGAACACCTGCTCGATCACATCCTCGATCGGCGGATCCTCCACCGTGAGATCGCTGATCGGCAGATCGCCCAGCAGCCGTGCCGTCACCTGCGGCGTGTCCACCTTGGCCACGCGCAGGGTATGGCGGCTACCCTCGGAAGCCACCACCTCACCGTAGCGGGACAGGTCGGCGGCGTCCCGCTCCAGCTCCACGACGATGGTCTTGTGCGGAGAGAAGCGCGTTACCAGCTCAGCCAGCGCCCCGTCGAACAGGATCCGGCCGCGGTCGATCACGATGATGCGGCGGCACAGCGCCTCCACGTCGGCCATGTAGTGGCTGGTGAGCAGTACCGTGGTGCGATGCACGCGGTTGTACTCGGCCAGGAAGCTGCGGATGCGCCGCTGCATGGTCACGTCCAGGCCGATGGTGGGCTCGTCCAGGAACAGCACCTGCGGGCGGTGCAGCAGCGCCACCGCGATCTCGCACTTCATGCGCTCCCCCAGCGAGAGGTTGCGCGCCGGCCGCGGCAGCAGTTCCGCCAACTCCAGCAGCTCGGTCAGCTCGCCCAGGGTGCGCCGGTAGTCGCCGGCCGCGACCCGGTACACCACGCGGTTGCGCTCGAACGAGTCGATTACCGGGATGTCCCAGAGCAGTTGGTTGCGCTGTCCCATCACCAGGGTGATGCGACTCAGGAAAGCGCGCTCGCGCTTCTGCGGCACGTGCCCCAGCACCTGCGCCCGGCCGGCGGTGGGAAACAGCAGGCCGGAGAGCATCTTCAGGGTGGTGGTCTTGCCGGCGCCGTTGGGGCCGACGAAGCCCACGAACTCGCCCGGCTGCAACGCGAACGAGACCCCCGCCACCGCCTCCACGGCGCGCGTTCTGCGCCGCACCACGCTGCGCAACGCGGCCCCCAGACCCCCTTCGCGCTCGGGAACTACATAGGTCTTGGTGAGGCGTTGGACATCGATCGCGAGCACAGGTGCGCGATCCGGCCTACAAGGCGGCGCGCAGCAGGGTTCGAATCTCGTGCACCAGCACCTGGTAGCGGGTGGCCCCCTCGGGCAGGCGACCGGATTCCAGACGGCGCCCGTTGACGAAGATCGTCGGAGTGCCCTGTACCCCGCCGCGGGCGCCCTCGTCGATGTCGCGCTGGATGAAGCGCAGCGTCTCCTCGTTCTGGATGGTGGCGATGAACGCCTCCGGATCGGCGATGCCGGCCTCTTCGGCGTTGGCCAGGAGGCGTTGCGGTGCGTGGTTATGAAAGTGCTCGTACAGTAGCAGGTGATAGTCCAGGAAATGGTCGTGCTGATGCGCGGCGTACGCCGCGGCGGCCGCCAGGCAGGAACTGCTGACCTGCTGCCGCCCCATGAAGCGGTTGCAGGTGGCGTCCAGCGGGAAGAACTTGAACACCACGCGCACGTCGCCGGGAAAATCCTCCGCCAACTGCAGCGCCTCCGGGTCGAATTGGCGGCAGTGGGAGCAGTTGTAGTCGCCGAACACCACGATCTGCACGGGAGCGTCCGCCGGCCCGACGCCGGGGGAGTCGGTGGTAACGAAGCTGAAGGCGTCGCGGCTCAGGTAGGGCGACACCTCGGCCAGGGACGCGGCGGTAACGGCACGGTCGGCCGCGGCCAGGGCGCTGGATTCGAAGCCCAGGGTTGCGATTCCGGCCGGCACCGCGCCTACCGCCAGAGCCAGGACCGCGGAGCCGACGCCCTGCCCCACACCCCGCAACTGCCGGCGGCTCCCGCTGTGTACGCGGTTCTGCCGCCAACGCCAGGCCAGAACCAGGAACAGCGCGACGGTGACGACCTGCAGCAACGCGCAGTAGATGCACAGCGCGCGGATTACCAGCGCCGCCACCACGGCCAGGGCAAGCGCCACCAGGGTACCCGCCGCGGCCAGAATCACGGCAACGTCCAGGTTGAGGCCCGCCAGGCGGCGGAACGGGGGCAGCAGCGGCAACGCCAGCAGCACCCCGAGGGCGCCGTATGCAGCGATCGCCAACGCCGAGATCGGCACCCCGGCCACGGCGGCGTACGGCGACTCGCTTACCCGGTCGCAATCCACGTACTCCGAGATCGAGCAGCCGCTGACCTGGCCGGCCAGCAGATGCCGGTGGTAGTTGTGAGTCAGGATCACTGCCAGCGCCAGCCCGGCGGCAACCAGTGCCAATGCCAGCCATGGCCCCGGCAGGGCGCTGCTAGCCGATCTGGACGGAGAAGCGGGCCGGGAAGCGGAACGTTGCGTCATCGCCCAATAAGGTCGCCGCCTGACGAGCGCACGTCAAGGGCGCGGCGGCAGCGGCCAGGCAGCCGGCCGCCGCGCACCCGAGGACGCCGCCGCGGTCCATCCGGGTCGATCCAATTCGATCCGTCACCTGCTTGACGGATGCTCACACTTCGCTAACATAGAGTCGGTGTCGAGCCCCCGGCGGCGCCGAGAACGAGATTTGGGAGGGACCAATGTCAGGACACCTAAAAGCTTATCATCCCATGGGTTATCCTCCCACGATCGAGCATGTGGGAATGGCCCCGCGGCCAGCGACGCTGGACGGAAAAACGGTCTACCTGGTGGACTGCCGGTTCGACGACGCCGACATCCTGATGGAGCAGATGCGCGACTGGTTCGCCGAGCACATGCCGGCGGTGCGCACCGAGTTGCGCAGCAAGGCGGGCGTGTACACCGATCGCGACCCGGAACTGTACGAAGAGATCCGCGCTCAGGGGGACGCCGCGATCGTCGGCGTTGGCCACTGAAGCACCTGCGCGCCGGCGGTCGCCGGCCAGTGCTTCATTCTCGAGACCGAATACGGCGTTCCCACCTCCTCCCTTCAGACCCACGTGTTCGAGCACCTGGTGCGCGCTTCCTGCCGGCAGCAGGGCATGCCGCGGCAGCGCTTCGCTTTCGTGCGCCAGCCGGTGATGGGGAAGTCGCCGGCCGCGTTGCGCGCCTACGTGGACGGCGTGGACGCGATCTCCGGGCGCCCGTTCATGAGCGAGGTGATCGAGGCGATCACCAGGCCGGTATCTGCCGAGGAGGCGGCGCAGGTCAGCTTCGACCGCAGCACGCCGCGCTTCGTGGAGCCGGCCAGCGAGGAGAGCCTGCAGCGGCAGTTTCGCGAGCAGGGCTGGACCGACCAGCTCCCGATCGTCCTGCCGACCGAGGAACACGTGGCCGCGATGCTGGCCGGCACCAGCCAGCCCGCCGACCGGGTAGTGGGCCGCATGCGCCCTACCATGACCCGCGAGGCGTGGGAGTACACGGTGGAGAAGGTGGCGGTGAATGCCGTCATGGCCGGCGCGGAGCCGGCCTACTTCCCCGTGATCCTGGCGCTGGCGGCGAGCGGGGTCTCGGCGCGCCACAGCACCACCAGCTCGGCGGCCGGGATGGCCGTGGTCAACGGCCCCATCCGCGAAGAAATCGACATGAACAGCGGCCTCGGTGCCCTGGGCCCGTACAATCATGCCAACGCCACGATCGGGCGCGCGTACGGCCTGCTGTCGCAGAACCTGCAAGGAGGGTCCGAGCCGCAGGTGACCTATCTGGGCTCGCAGGGCAACGGCTACGCCTACGGCAGCCTGACCTTCGCCGAGAACGAAGCGGCCAGCCCGTGGCGGCCGTTTCACGTCCAGCACGGCTTCGCCCCGGATGCGAGCGCGGTGAGCCTGTTTTCCGGCAACCGCTCCACGTCGTTCCATCTCGGGCTGCGCCAGCGGCACTGGCAGGAACACGTGCGCAATCTGCTGCGCGGCATGAATCCGCACAGCCCGCCCACCCTGGTGCTCGATCCGATCGCGGCACGGCTATTCGTCGACCGCGGCGGCTTCGATACCAAGGAGAAGCTGATCGACTGGATCTACGACAACGCGCGCATGGAAGCGCGGGTATACTGGGACTACCAACTGGTGCAGAACTACGTGTATCCCCGCGCGCTGCTGGGCGAGGAGCCCTATGCCGCCTGGCTGGCGGCCGCGGACGACGAACTGATCCCGATCTTTCCGCGCGACCATATCCACGTGGTGGTAGTAGGCGGCGAAACCAACGGCTACTGGCGGATTTTCGGCAACAGCTATCAGACAACGGTGTCGATCGATGAGTGGCGCTGAGCACCCGGCCGACAACGTCAACACCAGGGTGCGCGACTACGTCGCCCTCCTGGAGGAGGCGGTTGCAGACCAGGAGCTGATCGTCGATCAGATCCTGCTCGACCGCCTCGAAGCTCTCTGCCAGTCCTTTGCCAAGCTGCGCCGGCAGGGTCCGCAGCGCCTGCGCCAGGCCCGTTCCGCCAAGACGCGGCGCCGTCCCAAGCGCGACGCGAGCTGACGGGCGCCGCGGCAAGAAGATCGCGGCGCCGCAGGATCGAACGGCGGCGGCTTTGCTGCTACGCTGAGCGGCGTGAACTTCGAGTGGTCACTGTTCATCGACCTGGGGATCATCGCCGTGGCGCTGTGCGCAGCCACGCTGATCCGGGCCAAGGTACGCTTCTTCCAGGCATACCTGATCCCCAACGCCATCATCGCCGGGCTGCTGCTGCTGCCGTTCTACAACTGGATCGCGCCGCAGTTGGGAATCGGCCGGCAGGGCCTGGAGAACTTGGTGTTCCACCTGCTCAACCTGACCTTCATCGCCATCGCCCTGCGCCCTACCCCGCGCCGCCGCGGCCGGTCGCTGGCGGTGCTGAGCACCGCTACCGTGATCATTTCCCAGTTCACCATTCAGGGGCTGCTCGGTTACGCGGTCACCTTCCTGTTCATCGGGATCCCGCTGCTGCCGGCGCTGTTTCCGAGCTACGGCTTCCTGGTCACCCTGGGCTACGTGCTGGGCCCCGGCCAGGCGTTCTCCATCGGCCTGAGCTGGGAAGACCTGGGGTTTGCCGGCGCCGGCGGGCTGGGCCTGATCTTCGGGGCCATCGGTTTTCTGGTCGCCTGCTTCGGCGGCGTATGGCTGATCAATCTCGGCCTGCGGCGCGGCTACCTCGCACTGAGTCCCGAGCAGATACGAGCGCGACGCTCCATCAGCGGACTGCTGACGGCGCGCGACGAGCTGCCGGTCGGGCTCCGGCAGACCACCCACAGCGAGGCGATCGACACCCTGTCGCTGATGCTCGCGGCGGTGTTCGGGGTGTACCTGGTCACCCATCTGCTGCTGCGCGGACTCACGGCCTTGCTGCTGCCCCTCGGCGGCGCCGTGGCGCAGGCCGCGGAGGGCCTGTGGGGCATCACCTTCGTCTTCGGCCTGCTGGTGGCACTGCTGTTGAAGGCGTTGCTGGGCGCGACGGGACGCGGCTACCTGCTGGAGGAGCGTGGTCTCACGCGCATCAGCGGCAGCGCCGTGGACTTCATGGTCGCCGCCGCCCTGGGCGCCATCTCGGTAACCCTGGTAGGCGCCAACTGGCTGCCGATCGTGGTGTTCGCGACGCTGCTGGCCGGCGTGGCGGCGCTTACCATCCTGTGGCTCGGCTCGCGGCTGTTCGCGCATGACCACGCATTCGAACGGGTGGTGCTGTTCTGGGGGACCCTCACCGGCACCCTGAGCACCGGTCTGGCGCTGCTGCGTGCGGTCGACCCGGAATTCAAGACGCCGGCGGCCTCGGATTATCTGTACGCGTCCGCGATCACCTTCTTCCTGGTGCTGCCGATGATACTGATCACCGGCTTCCCGGCCCTGGCGTACGCCACCGGCAACCCGACCCTGTACCTCATCGCGCTGGCCGTGCTGCTGTGCTACGTCGCGCTAGTGGCGGCCGGTTTCGCGATTCTGGCGCGCAAGTCCGGGACCCGCGGCTTCGGCGCCGTCACCCGCGTGTGGTTCACGCCATCTGCCCCGGAACGAAACTGAACTCCCCCAGCGCCAGGCGCACCGCCGGATCGCCCGGCGTTCCGGCGCGGTTCAGGCAATGCATCTGCTCTGCTTGCGTCCAGCCATGTCTGCGTCGAGAGCGCAGCATTTGCTGCTGGCCGGGCTGGGCAGGGCTGCGGTCCGCGCGATGTTCGACGATCTCCTGCCGATCGCCACCGTCGTGC
>JAKZWC010000004.1:0-5843 GCA_047515735.1 Spirochaetales bacterium
GCTGCCCGCCGCTCAGGTCGCCGCCGCGGCGGGTGAGGATGTTTGGTAACTCGGGGAACAGTTTCCTCACCCAGGCCGGCGCCCGGTCGCGCGAGCCGCCACGCGCCTCCAGGCCCAGAAACAGGTTCTCGGCCACCGACAGAAAGGGGAAGATCTCCCGGCCCTGGGGCACGTAGCCGATCCCGGCGCGGGAGCGGCGGTGCGCGGCCCACCCGGTTACGTCGGCGCTGTTGAAGGTAATGCTTCCGGCGCGCGCGGCCAGCACCCCCACCAGGGTCTTCATGAGGGTCGACTTGCCGACACCGTTGCGCCCCATCAGGGCCACCACCTCCCCGGCGGCCACGTTCACGGCGAGGTCGTGCACGACGGTGGAGCTGCCATAGCCGGCGCGCAGGGCGCGGGTCTCAAGCAGCATGACTGCCGCCCGCGCCGCGCCCCAGATAGACGTCGATCACCGTGGGGTTCTGCTTGACGGTGTCGAAGTCTCCCTCGCAGATCACCCGGCCGGCGTGCAGCACGGTCACCATGCTGGAGAACCGCCTCACGAACTGCATGTCGTGCTCCACCACCACCACCGAGCGCTGGGCGGCGATCGCTTCCAGGATCGTCCCGGTCCGCTCCCGCTCGCCCGCGGTCATCCCGGCCACCGGTTCATCCACCAGCAGCAGCTCCGGATCCTGTACGATCGCCATGGCGAGCTCCAGCCACTGTTTCTCGCCGTGGGCCAGGGCGCCGGCGACACTGCCGCGCCGGTCGCTCAGCCCCACCATCTCCAGCACTTCCGCCACGCGGCGCCGCGCGGCGCGTCCCGCCTGCTGGAAGGTGGCGGCCAGGAACCCGGCCGGTACTTCGGCGGCGAGTTGCATGTTCTGGTCCACGGTGAGACTGTCGAACACCGACGGGGTCTGAAACTTGCGGCTGATGCCGAGGCGCGCGATGGCGTCCTGGTCGTGGGCCAGGAGGTCGATCTGGTTGGCGAACTGGACCCGGCCCGCAACCGGCTTCACCTTGCCGCAGATCACGTCCAGCAGGGTGGTCTTGCCCGCGCCGTTGGGGCCGATCAGGAAACGCAGCTCGCCCTTGCGTACGATCAGGTTGACCTGCTCCAGCGCCTTGAAGCCGTCGAAGTCCACGGTTACCGATTCGACGTACAGGATGTCGCTCAGCATCGGGTCCCCCTCTCGGCGCTGCCGGCCGGAGCGACCGGCAGGCGCTTCGCGCTCCTGGTCCCGGACCCGTCAGGCGGCAGCGGCGACGGCGTTCGCCCCGCTCCCCTTACCCGCTCCCACAGCGAACGTACCGGCGGCAGCTCCCGGATCTGCTCCGCGATCCCCGCCAGCCCGCGCGGGAACAGCAGCACCACGCCGATGAACAGCGCGCCGAACAGGTACAGCCATACTTCGGGCAGCGACTCGCTGAAGACAGTCTTGGCCCAATTGACCACCACTGCGCCGGCGGCGGCTCCCATGATGGTGCCGCGACCGCCGACCGCTACCCATACCGCCATTTCCACGGAGGGCATAATGCCCATCGAAGAGGGGCTTATGATCCCCACCTGGGGCACGAACAGAGCGCCGGCGAAGCCGGCGATCGCCGCCGACAGGGCAAAGGTCACCACCTTGTAGCGCACCGGATTGTAGCCGAGGAAGCGCAGCCGGTTCTCGCCGTCGCGAATCGCCATCAACACCGTGCCGGTCTTGGTACGCACCAGCCAGCGGGCCAGGACGATCGTCCCGACCAGGGTGGCGACGGTGATCAGGTACAGTCCTAGCCGCACGCCGGAGCTGTACAGCGAGAGACCGGCGACGGAACGGAAGTTGGTTATCCCGTTGGTGCCGCCGGTGAAGGGCTGCTGGCCGATGAACAGGATCATCATGGCCAGCGCCAACGCCTGGGTGAGGATGGAGAAGTAGACGCCGCGAATCCCGGAGCGGAAGGTGGGATAGCCGACGACGATCGCGAACAGCGCGGGAATGACCATCGCCATGGGCAGCGCCACGACAAAGTGGCGGAACGGCTCCCAGAACCAGGGCAGTTGCTCCAGTCCGCTCCACACCATGAAGTCGGGCAGCTCCTCCGACTGCAGCTTCATGTGCATCGCCATGCTGTAGGCGCCGAGGCTGAAGAACACGCCATGCCCCAGGCTCAGCACGCCGGCATAGCCCCACAGCAGATCGAGCCCCACCGCGGCGACGGCAAACGCCAGGTACTTGCCGACCAGGGCGAGACGGAAGTCGGACAGCAGCAGCGGCAGCACCAGCAGCACGCCGACCACGACCGCGTAGGCGAGGTAGCTCCAACGTGCGGGCGTAACGCGCGCCGGCATCAGCGCTGGCCCTCCAGGGCACGGGTGCGCAGCACCAGGAACCCGGCCGGCCGGTACTGCAGGAACACCACGATCAGGGCGAAGATGATCACCTTGCCCATGGACGAGGTGGTGATGAACTCGAACAGCGGACTGGCGGCGCCGATCAGCACTGCGCCGGCGACCGAGCCGGCTATGGAGCCGACCCCGCCGAGCACCACCACCATGAACGAGTCGATGATCCAGTTCTGGCCGGTCGCGGGGCCAACCGAGCCGAGCAGGCTCACCACGCAGCCGGCAACCCCCGCCAGGCCGCTGCCCAGGGCGAAGGTGCGTGCATCCACCGCCGCGGTGTTGATGCCCAGGGCGGCGGCCATCGGCCGGTTCTGCATCACCGCGCGCATGCTGCAGCCGGCCCGCGTCCGGTTCAGGAACAGGTAGGTGCCGATCACGCACAACAGCGCCACGCCGATGATGAACAGCCGGTTGGTCGGCAGCTGCACTCCCTCGGCGAGCGCCAGACCGCCCTGCAGCCAGTCAGGCGTGCGCACCTCCACGTTGGAAGCGCCGAACACGTTGCGGGCGAGCTGCTGCAGGATGAGGCTCAAGCCCCAGGTCGCCAGGATGCTCTCGAACGGGCGTCCGTAGAGGAAGCGGATCAGGGAGCGCTCGGTGAGGAAGCCGAGTCCGGCGGTGACCACGAATGCCGCCACCAGGGCCACCAGGTACCAGCTGCCGCCCAGCGGATCATTCAGCAGGCGGTCCACCACGTAGGTGGTGTAGGCGCCTACCATCACGAACTCGCCGTGGGCGAAGTTGATCACGCCCATGATGCCGAAGGTGATGCTCAGCCCCAATGCCACCAGCAGTAGCACGCTGCTGATGCTCAGACTGTTGAAGAGCTGCATCGCGGTAGTGGTAAGGGTCACCTCGCATTCTCTCCCTGCGGGGAGGCAGCGCGGCCGGCCCGGAGCACCTGGACGGTGCTGCCGGGACGGCCGCGCCGGATCGCCCGAATTCTCTCGGCTCTATTGCCGCGCGCTGCGGGATACCCGCGGGCCCATCACGCCGGGCTCGACCACGTCCTCGTCGGGCGAGATCAGCTCGGGATAGGGATCGGGCCGCACCGGCACGCCGGTGGACCACAGAATGTCGAACTGGCCGCTGGAGTTGACCTCTCCGATCTGGACGATCTTCCAGGTGTGGTTGTTCACCGGGTCGATCTTGACCATGCCCTCGGGGGCCTCGAACTCGACGCCGCGCAGCGCCATGCGCACCTCGGCGGTGTCGGCGGTGTCGGCCTTCTGCACCGCTTCCGCCCACAGGTAGACACCGAAGTAGCCCGCCTCGATGGGGTCGTCGGTCACGCGGTCCGCGCCGTAGGCCGCCTTGTAGCGCTCCACGAAGCCGGCGTTCTGCGGACTGTCCATGCTCTGGAAGTAGTTCCAGGCGGCCAAGTGGCCCTCGATGGACTCGGCGCCGATGCCCTTGATCTCCTCCTCGGCAACGCTCACCGACATCACCGGAATGTCCTCCGGACCGATGCCCGCCGCCTTGAGCTGCTTGAAGAAGGCCACGTTGCTGTCGCCGTTCAGGGTGTTGAAGATCACGTCCGGGTTCGCGGCCTGGATCTTGTTGATCACGGTGGCGTATTCGGTGTGTCCGAGCGGGGTGTATTCCTCCGCCACCGTGGTGCCGCCCTCCGCCTCGAGCTGGATCTTGATGATCTTGTTGGCGGTGCGCGGGAACACGTAGTCGGACCCGAGCAGGAAGAACTTGGTGCCTTTCTCCTGCAGCAGCCACGACACGGCCGGCATGATCTGCTGATTGGGTGCCGCCCCGGTGTAGATGATGTTCTTGGACGCTTCCAGTCCTTCGTACTGCACCGGGTAGAACAGCAGATGGTCGAGGCCTTCGAACACCGGCAACACCGCTTTGCGGCTGGCCGAGGTCCAGCAGCCGAAGACCACCTGGACCTGGTCGCGTTCGATCAGCTTGCGCGCCTTCTCGGCGAACGTAGGCCAGTCGGAGGCGCCGTCCTCGATGATCGGTACGATCTGCTTGCCGAGCAGACCGCCGGCCGCATTTATTTCGTTGATCGCCAGAATGGTAGCATCCTTTACCGCTACCTCGCTGATCGACATGGTGCCGCTCAGTGAGTGCAGGACGCCGACCTTGATGACGTCGCCCGCTTCGTCCTCACCGCCGGCGAATGCGATGAGGGGCAGAAGCAGGGCGACACAGACCATGAGCAGAGCTCGTGGGATACGCATTGTTCCTCCACAATTTGGTGAGGTCGTCGTTCGATGAGTCGGCACGGTCACTCCGTGACCCGGAAGACGATGAAGATCGATCCACCGGCATGGGTATGCCGGCCGACATATTCCTGGTTAGGGCCCTCGCGCATCCTTAAGCAAGCCTTATGCCAACCGCTGTCGGGCCAGACCAGGGAGCGGATTCGGGACCGATAGACCATATGTCGTACATTTCCGTGTGCCCGCTGGTATCGGTAATACGTAAATGTAGGATCGCGTCGATGCAGATACCGGAACGTGACCCGCGGAGGGAGCTATCGCTCGGTGGTGAGAACGGGCGCCTGTTCCGCGCGCGCGTAGAGTCGGGCGAAGGCGTCGCTGCCGTCGTCGTCCAGCAGCTCGGTGGAGACGCCGCCCTCGTACGCCGGCTGGTTGCCGCGGACGAAGTATTGCCACATCTGGGTACCGGGACGGGCGTGGGCGACGAAGTACACGCTGACGCCGCAGGCCCGGCGGTAGCGGATCAGGCGCCGCGGCAGCGCCAGGTCGACGTCTGCGACCCGGTAGCGCTCCAGCGCCTCGCGATCCACCTCCACGCCGAGGCCGGGATCGTCGGGAACCGCCGCATGGCCGCCGGCAACGGGTATGCGCCGGGTCAGCAGGCAGTGCTGGTACAGCTCGTGGCAGGTCACCGCCGGCCAGCGGGCGGCCGGCAGCACCGCCCCCAGGTGCAGGCTGAGGGCCGCGGTAAGCCCGCTTCCGACCATCTGCAGGAAGATCGGCATGTTGGCCGTTTCGGCCACCGTTGCCGCGGCCGTGATCGCGGCGACGCCGCCGCCCACCACGAACCCGTCGCAGTAGCCGCCGGTGACGGCGGCGGGGGGCGGCACGGCACCGTAGTGGTGCGCGACCGCGGTCCGGAGCTGTGCCCGCAGGCGCCGGTTGCCGTCCAGGTCGGCGGCCTTGATCGGTCCTTCGAAGATCTTGATCTTCGGGAACGCCTCCTCCAGCTCCCGCAGCACCGGCAGGGCGGTGGAGGCGTCGATCAGGAAGTCGTTCCAGTCGGCGTCGATGGCGAACCAGTCGGGGGTGGCGGCGGAGATACGCTGCACGGTGTCGCGAACGTCCCACCAGGGGCGGGTCTTGATCTTCATGCAGGTGTAACCGAGGCGGACCGCCTCGCGCGCTTCCGCAGCGTAGCGCTCCGGTGCCATGTCGTGGTCCCAGAACGAGAGTGGGCAGGCGCCGCGCACCTGCTGCCCCAGGAGCGCGTGCACGGGGAC
>JAKZWC010000005.1:0-2521 GCA_047515735.1 Spirochaetales bacterium
GCCCAGATGTTCGTACCGTTCTGCATCCCTTGGGGATCCGCTGGCTGCGCGGGGCGCACGTCGAAGCGCATCTGGAGGTTGTTGTCCTGGGACCAGTGCTTGACGATGCTTTTGGTGAGGTGGTTCCCGGCGCCCTCAAGCTTGTTCTTGAGATCGCGTGTGCGCCCCGGCGTGAGAAGACTGTCGAGATCGAGGCGAGCCTTGCGGATCAAGCCGAGCATGGGATGGTCCGGCTTCTCAAGCGTCTCGTCTGCAACCCGCTGCTGGAGCGCGCGATCGACGATGTCATGGGACGCTTGGCGGGGTTCCGAGTCGAAAACCGAGCGCCAGTCGTCGCTGGTGCACACGCGGGACAGCACTGAGGACGCGCCTAACGTCGATGCTCCGGGAAGGCAGTTACCTGCGCGGGCGCTCTCACCTCTCAGCTGACCTCACCGCTTGCACCGTGGCAGTGGCGCTTGTTGCTGCTACATCCCACTTGGCGCAGTTGGTACGGCAGTAGACACCCGTCACTTGCCGTTCTTCCCGGATGAACAAACCACCTCGTACCCCGCCTGCCGGCGGCTCGCAGCGCGTGCGGCCAACGACCAGACAGTCGCCCCCTTTTCGGTGGATCACATCGGCGTGAACGTGACCGCTGCTTGGGTAAAGTAGATTTCCGTCAGGGCCTCGAATCCCGAGTCGGCCCCGAACAACAACCAGGCTCGCCCGTCTGCGGCGATTGAAATCGGTACCGGCGTCGATCGGGCTCGGAAAGACTTCAGCTCCCACTGACGCGGCTGCTCGCAGCTTCTGGAGTTGGCGATGTTGCCGAGCACCACGGCCTGTGTGCCGCCGTTGGACTGGTTGCCGATGTCGATATTCATGCGCAGGTAGGAACCGTCTCTGACGGGGAGCGGTTCGGCTGCGGTGGCGCCGGCCTTGATCCAGACGCTTTCGCCCGGCGCGCCGCCGACACCGAAGCACCCGGCCGGTGCATTGGTGGCGACTTCCAGGCTGACGGTGACGTCATAGCGTGCGCCGGGTGGCAGACCGCCGATGGGTCTCTTGAAAAACATGAACAGATCGTCACTCCGGTTGACTCCGGAGATGAACAGGGCGGACTGCGGCTCCAACGGGGGTGGGAGCGCGCGGTAACCGGAGGTCAACTCGTAGATTTCAGAGAGCGCGGGTGGATAGTCGGCGTAGCCGGCGATGAATCCCTGTGCTCCGCGATTGAAGTCGAAGATGAACGTCAGCGCATCCGTCGGCTGGGGCGGATTGCCTGAGCAACCGCCGATGAACACGCTGATCAGCAGCGTTACGGTAGCGAGGTGGGAGCGCCGGTAACGCATGAGGAACATAGTAACGGAGACGCGTGCGGGGGTGCCGTGACACCGCGTGCAACCCCCGGGCGGCAAGCGCCGCCGGCGCATATGCGTGCTCGCTGCAGCAGTTCCGCACACTTCGCGTGGTGGTTCGCCATCTCTCGATACAGGGCAGCTTCGGCATTCTGTGGTACCGTAACGCACCCTGAGTGACGGCTGACGAGCGGGCACCGATTCCGTGAATTCCATGACCAGGGGGGTGATCGATTGACTCGCGAGGAGATTTTTCAACTTACGGCGCTGTCATCCTGTGCCGGGTGAGCTGCCAAGCTTAGCCAGCAGGCACTGGCCCAGGTCCTGGGCCAGCTTCCGACGTTCGATCATCCCGAGGTGCTGGTGGGCTCGGCCGCGGGCGACGATGCCGGGGTCTACCGGCTGGACGCCGAGCGCGCCCTGGTGCAGACGGTGGATTTCTTCACGCCCATAGTGGACGACGGCTACACTTATGGGCGCATTGCGGCCGCGAACTCGCTCTCCGACGTGTATGCGATGGGGGGACTGCCGATCACTGCACTCAACATCCTCGGCTACCCGCCGGACAAGGTGCCACAGGAGGTGGTGGTGGAGATCCTGCGCGGCGGCGGCGACGCGGTGCGGGAGGCGGGCTGCGCCACTGTCGGCGGGCACACGGTGCGCAACCCGGAGCCGGTGTACGGGCTCGCGGTCACCGGACTGGTGCACCCGGATGGGTTACTGACCAAGGCAGCGGCACGGGAGGGGGACTACCTGCTGCTCACCAAGCCGCTGGGCACCGGGATCGTGACCACCGCTCTGAAGCGCGGCCGGGTCGCATCCGAGGTAGTGGAGCGGGCGGTACGCAGCATGACGCTCCTCAACAGCGCCGGGCCCGATCTGGCGGCGACGGGAGTCGTCGCCGGCACCGACGTCACCGGCTTCGGCCTCACCGGCCACCTCGCCGACCTGTGCGCAGGCAGCGATTGCGGTGCGGAGCTTTGGTACGACCGCGTTCCGGCGATCGACCCCGCCGTTGCGGATCTGATCGCGGACGGCTGCGTCCCCGGTGGAAGCGCGGACAATCTGGCCGCGGCGGCGGCGGTCGTGGACTGGGGCGCATGTCCCGAGGTCACCCGTGTGCTGCTCGCCGACGCGCAGACCAGCGGCGGACTCCTGCTGTGCGTCGGTGAGTCCCTCCT
>JAKZWC010000006.1:0-6451 GCA_047515735.1 Spirochaetales bacterium
GCCGTACACCGAGTGGGAGGGGCGCGTCGACCACCTCTACAACGAGGGGCGTTTCACCATCGACACGGAGAAGGCCAAGGCGATCTACGACGAGTACCAGCAACTGCTGCTGGACCAGGTGCCGATGACCTACATCGTCTACCCGTTGTCGTTCCTGGCGGTGCGCGACAAGTGGGCCAACGTGTTCTACGACACCCTCGGCGGCCTGGACTCCAACTACCTCTACCTGCCCGACGCCGAGTAGCGGCGGCGCGTACCGGAGCGGGGCGGATGAGCGGGGCCGCGGCGGCGCTCGACACCGGCGGCACAGCGCGGCAACCGGCGGCCGCGCTCCGAGGCCGAGCCGTACCGCTCCCGCGCCGCCGCCCGGCGGCTGATGACCGGCATGGCTGACCGGACACCGCCGGACGCCGCCGGCGCCCCCGCCGGAGCCGGCGCGCGCCGGCGGCCCACTGCCGCCGGGCGCAGCTTCCCGAGCGGACACCGCTTTCCGCTGCTCTCCTTTCTGGCCACCCGGCTGGCGTCGCTGGTGGCCATCCTGCTGGTGCTGGGTCTGGCGGTGTTCGGGCTGATGAAGCTGGCGCCCAGCGACATGGTGGAGAACTACGTCCGCAGCCAGATGCTGGTCTCCGCCGACCGGCAGGCGGACAATGTCTACACCGAGCAGCAGATCGCCGCCGCCAGGGCGCGCCTGGGTCTCGACCTGCCGTTCTACGCCCAGTACGCGCGCTGGCTCTACCAGGTGGTGGTGGAAGGCGACCTGGGACGGTCGCTGATCTCGCGCGCCCCGATCCTGTTCCTGATCCAGTCGCGGATGGTCAATTCGCTCATCCTCAACCTGATCTCGCTGGTGTTCCTGACCCTGCTGTCGTTTGCCACCGGCCTCTATTTCTCCTCCAAGGTGGGAACGCGCGTGGACCTGGCGGCGACCTTCACGGCGCTGCTGCTGCACGCCTTCCCCGGCATCCTGCTGCTGATCCTGTTGCAGCTCTTCGCCGCGGTCAGCGGCTGGTTCCCGATCACCGCCTATCCCGACTTCCCGTTCCGGGAGGCGCCGTTGCAGTTCTGGTTCAGCTACCTGCACCACATCGTGCTGCCGCTGTTCGGCGCATTCCTCGGCGGCGTCGGCGGCACCATGCGCTACATCCGGGCCACCATGCTCGACCAGCTCGGGCAACCCTGGGTGACCGCGCTGCGCTCGCGCGGCATCAGCGAGCGCCGGGTGTTCGTGGTGCACGCCTTCCGCAACACCCTCAACCCCTACATCACCAGCAGCGCCGACCTGTTCGCGGGCCTGTTCTCGGGGTCGCTGATCCTGGAGATCATCTTCTCCTACCCCGGCATCGGACGGCTGATGTACGAGGCGGTGCGCCAGGAGGATATCAACCTGGTGCTGGCCAACATCATGTTCATCAGCTTTCTCATTCTGCTCGGCATGATCGCCGCCGACGTGCTGCTGGCGCTGGTCGATCCGCGCATCCGCTTTTCCGGCAGTGACGATGGCTGAGCCCGTTGCCCGCAGTGGACGCGCCACTGTGATGTGGCAGCGGTTGCGCGCGCGGCCGGTGGCGGCCGCGTCGTTGCTGGTGCTGGTGCTGCTCTACGGCGCGATGCTGCTGGCGGAGTTCCTGGCCCCCTACGCGCCCACCACCACCTTCCGCTTCCACTCCCACCAGCCGCCCGCGCTGGGCTTCTACTCGCGTGAGCTGGGGTTCGGGCCGCAGGTGCAGCATCGCGTCCTGGTCGACGAGGTGACCCGGCGCTACGCCCGCATCCGCGGCCAGCACTACCGGGTGCGGCTGTTGGTGCGCGGCGAAGCATACCGGCTGTGGGGGCTGGCGCCGCTGCGCGTGCACCTGTTCGGCACTGCGGCGCCCTACGTGGACGAGGAGGGTGCGACCGTGCGCGCGCCGGCGGAGGCCGATCCCTGGCAGGCCGGAGGGCAGTCGTATCCGGTGTTTCTGCTCGGTTCGGATCACCTGGGCCGCGACATCTTCTCCCGCATCCTGTACGGCTCGCGCATCTCGCTGACCATCGGCTTCATCGGCATCTCCATCTCGCTGAGCCTGGCGATCATCCTCGGCGGTCTGGCCGGCTATTACGGCGGGGCGATCGACTGGATCATCATGCGCTGCGCCGAGTTCTTCATCCTCATACCGGGTCTCTACCTGATCCTGTTCCTGCGCTCCATCCTTTCCTACGAGTGGGACTCCGGGCAGTCGTTCGTGGTGATTACCGCCATCCTGTCGTTCGTCAGTTGGCCCGGTACCGCGCGCCTGATCCGGGGCATGGTGCACAGCATCAAGACCGAAGACTTCGTCGCCGCGGCGCAGCTCCAGGGCATTCCGCCGCTGGCGATCATCGTCACCCAGATCATTCCGCAGATGGCATCGATCCTGATCGTCAGTGTCGCCCTGGGCATCCCCGGTTTCATTCTCGGGGAGACGGTGCTCTCCTACCTGGGGCTGGGGATTACCGATCCGGCGGTGAGCTGGGGCTCGATGCTGAACCGCAACGTCACCTCGCTGAGCAACCTGCGCAGCTTCCCCTGGTTCCTCTACCCCGGCGTGGCGCTGGTGCTGGTGACGCTGGCGTTCAACTTCCTCGGCGACCTGCTGCGCGACCTGTTCGATCCTTACCATCAGGAGCGGGTGCGTGGCTGAGCGGAGTTTCGGACCGCCGTACGCGGTGGCCGGGCTCACGGTGACGTTTGCCACCGAGCGCGGGCCATTGTACGCGGTGCGCGGGGTCGACCTGGAGATCCACGCCGGCACGGTGGTCGGCCTGGTGGGCGAGAGCGGATCGGGCAAGAGCGTGACCGCGCAGGCGTTGTTGCGGCTGCTGCCGCCTCACGCCCGGGTGACCGCGCCGCGGCTCCACTTCCGCGGCGCGGACATCCTGACCATGAAGCCGGCGGAGCTGCAGCGGCTGCGCGGCGGCCGGGTGGGGATGATCTTCCAGGAGCCGGCGCGCTCGTTCGATCCGATCTACTCGATCGAGCGCTCCCTGGCCGAGACCCTGCACACCCATCGCCCGGAGCTCGATCCGGAGGCGCTGCGCGCCCGTTCGGTGGCGCTGCTGAAAGAGGTGGGGATCGCGGAGGCGGAGCGCCGCCTGGTCAGCTTCCCGCACCAGTTCTCCGGCGGCATGCTGCAGCGGGTCATGATCGCCCACGCCCTGGCCGCCGACCCGGAGGTGCTGATCGCCGACGAGCCGACCACCGCGCTCGACGTCACGGTGCAGGCGCAGGTGGTGGAGTTGCTGCTGCGCCTGCGCGCCGCGCGCGGGCTCGCTATCCTGTTCATCAGCCACGACCTGGCCCTGGTCGGGCAGATCGCCGATCGCATCGTGGTGATGTACGGCGGCCTGGTGATGGAGCAGGGTCCCGCCGCCGCCGTGCTGCACGCCCCGCACCACCCCTACACGCGCGCCCTGCTCGATGCCCACCTGCCGCTCGGCGTGCACTACACCGAGCAGCCGCTGCACGCCATCCCCGGCAACGTGCCTGACCCCCTCAACCCGGAGCCGGGCTGCCCGTTCGCGCCCCGCTGCGCGCTGGCCGAGACGCGCTGCAGCCGCGCCATACCGCCGCTGGTCGCCGAACGGGCGGACCCACCTGCCGCAAACGCAGGCGAACCCGCGGCCAGCGCCGCGCGCCGTGAACCGGAGCCCGCCGACGCACGGCACCGCGCCCGGCCGGCACCCGCGGCTGTTGCAACCCCACGGCCTGCCGACTTCATCCGTCATCGCTGCGTGCTGCCGGGGGCCAAGCCGGGCGCCGGCGCCGTGGCGCCGCCGGAGCGGATCCGATGCTGACCCTGGACGCCGTCAGCAAGCGGTTCGCCCTGAAGGCGGGCTACTTCGCTGCCGCCCGCCGCCACGTGTACGCGGTGCGCGAAGTGAGCCTGCGCATCGCAGCGGGCGAGACTTACGGGCTGGTCGGCGAATCGGGCAGCGGCAAGACCACCACCGCGCGCCTGGCGGTGGGCATGTACCGGCCCGACAGCGGCGCCATCACCTACCGCGACCGCGCGGGCGATCTGCATCACATCGGCCGCTCGGGAGCCCGCGCGCGGCGCGACCTGCGCACCCGGCTGGCGTACGTGTTCCAGGATCCCGCCCGCTCCCTCAACCCGCGCATGCGGGTGGAGTCGATCCTGCTCGCCGGCCTGCGCTACACCGCGAGCTGGCGCGGCGTGGACGACGGGCGGTCTCGCGCCCTGGCCGCCCTGGAGGCGGTGGGGCTGGCCGCACGCCACCTGAGCCGGCGCCCGCCCGACTTCTCCGGCGGCCAGCGCCAGCGGGTCGCCATCGCCCGCGCGCTGATCGTGCAGCCGGAGACCATCATCTGCGACGAGATCGTCTCCGCCCTCGACGTGTCGATCCGCAGCCAGATCCTCGACCTGCTGCAGCGCCTGCGCCGCGAGCTCGGGCTGACCCTGCTGTTCATCTCCCACGACCTGGCCGTGGTCACCTACTTCTGCGACCGCGTCGGCGTGATGCAGGGCGGCCGGCTGGTGGAAGAAGCGCACGCCCGCGAGCTGGCCACCAACCCACGCCACGAATACACTCAGCACCTCTACGCTGCGGTCCCCAAACTGCCCACTCTCGGTTGACTCGCCTCCGGGACTCGCCGCACCAGGCAACCGTACAACATGCTACCGCATGGGGTGGTATGATGGTGGTATGAAGCTCAAGACTTCCGTAACCCTGTCGGAGGAACTGGTGCGTGCGCTTGCCGCCGAGTTGAACCATGGCACCCGGTCGGCGTTCATCGAGGCCGCGGCATGGAGCCATCTGCGGGCACTGCGCCGCGCCGCCCACGACCGCCAGGAACGGGCCCGCATCGCTGCCCATGCAGAGGAGCTGAATCGGGAAGCCTGGGACGTGCTCGAGTATCAGGATAACAGGTGAACCGAGGGGAGATCTTCCTGGTCAGGCATCCCACGCGCCGCGACCCGAAACGGCAGAGGCCCTTCGTCGTGGTGAGCCGGCAAGTACTGATCGAGTCTCGGTTCGCCACCGTCATATGCGCGCCGGTGTTTACCACGCGGGCGGGACTCGCCACCCAGGTACCGGTTGGTATCGCTGAAGGTCTGAAGCATGACAGCGCCGTCCACTGCGATGAACTGGTCAGCCTGCCTAAACCTGTCTTGACGGACCATGTCGGATCACTCGGCCCCACGAAGCTCGCCGCGCTGAACGCGGCCCTGAAGGCTGCCCTGGCACTGGACACGTGAGACTCGCCTGCGGAATCCCGTCTCCTGCAACGGCGCGCCCGGAACCGTCCACCAAGCGATGGGTTTGTATTGGTTTGCATTGCAATGTATTCTGATGAGAGCCGAACGCAACGCCTGGAGGAATGGATGTCCAGAACGGTTACCCTGAGACTCAAGGACCCGGTGTACGAGCGCCTGCGCACCCTCGCCGAGGGAGACAATCGCTCCCTCTCCAACTTCATCGAGACCGCGACGCTCCGCTACCTGGAGCAGGAAGAGTATGTCGATGAGTTCGAGATGCAGGAGATCCGAGCGAACGAGCCTTTGAACGAAAGCATCACCCGAGGTCTGGAGGACGCCAAGGAGAGACGTGGCAGATACGTCTGAATACCGGGTATTCGAGACGGACGAGTTCATCTCCAAGCTGGAAGCACTTCCAGGCAGGCAGGCAAGAACGATCCGTGGCAAGCTGCGCAGCCACGTGTACCCGCAGATCAGAACGCAGCCGTTCTACGGCGCGAATATCAGGAAGCTCCGCGGGTTCGCGGCGGATGTCTGGCGCTACCGGATCGGGAACTACCGAATCTTCTATACCGTCGACGAGGACGACCGGGTGGTGTCGATGGTGACGATCGAGCACCGCAAGGATGCGTATCGATAGGAGACGTGCGCTGGGGGCGCCTTATTCCTCCGCCGCGCGGATGCGCTCCAGCTCGTCGTTGAGCTCGCGTACCACCTGCGGATTGCCTCGGTAGCGGTTGTAGACTTCCCAGGGATCATCGCCCATGTGGTAGAGCTGTCCGGGGCTGCCCGGCACCGGACCGGAGCCGGCCCCGCCGTGGGCGCCGCGCGCCACATCGCCGGAGTCGTTGCACTCGACGATCAGCTTCCAGTTGCCGGCGCGTTCGCTGGTGCGCAGCGAGAACACGCCGAGGCACGAGTGGTGGACGAGGTGATCGCGGACCGGGGCGCCGCCGCCGTGGAGCGCGCTCTCGCCTTGCAGCAGGGGCAGCAGACTGACGCTGTCCACCGCTGCCTCCCGGGGCAGCTCGGTGCCGACGATGGCAGCGACCGTGGCCATCAGGTCCTGGAGTCCCGCCAGCTCGTGGCACGTGCTGCCCGGCTCGATGGTGCCCGGCCAGCGCGCCAGGAACGGCTCGCGATGGCCGCCGTCCCAGATGTGCCCCTTGTAGCCGCGCCAGTCGCCGCACGACTTGTGGCCGTAGGTGCGG
>JAKZWC010000007.1:0-8130 GCA_047515735.1 Spirochaetales bacterium
GATCTGGGACTACCGCACTTGCTCTCCGCCGACCTGGTGCGCCGCGAGCTGGACGCGGTGCGGGCCGCGGCGCAGATCCCGGAACGCGCCCCGATCGTGGCCCGCGTGCGCGCCGCCGCCGAGCGGCTGGCCGACGCGCGCCTGCGGCCGGTAATCAACGCCACCGGCGTGCTGCTGCACACCAATCTCGGGCGGGCGCCGCTGGGAGCGGCGATCGACACCCTCGTCCCGGTGGCCGGCGCCTACACGAATCTGGAACTGGACCTCGCCACGGGCGAACGCGGCAGCCGCGGGCGCTACGTGGAGCAGGGGCTGGCGGCCCTGTGCCGGGCGCCGGCCGCCACCGTGGTCAACAATTGCGCAGCCGCACTGCTGCTGGTGGTGGCGGCCGTGAGCGACGATCCCGAACGCCGCGAGGTGGTGGTCTCACGCGGCGAGCTGATCCAGATCGGCGGCGGGTTCCGCATCCCCGACATCCTCACCGCGGCAGGCGGCCGCCTGCGCGAAGTGGGGACCACCAATCACACCACCGTGGCGGACTACGCCGCCGCCTGCGGCGCCCACACCGCGGCGCTGCTGTCGGTGCATCGCAGCAACTTCGTGATGCAGGGGTTCGTGGCCGCGCCGCGGCTGGCCGAGCTGCGCGACGCGGCGTCTGCGGCGGGCGTGCCGCTGGTGGTGGACCTGGGCAGCGGGGCGGTGATGCCGACCGACGCGGGTACCGGCCTGCCGCGGGAACCGCTGCCGCGAGAGGTGCTGGCTGACGGCGCCACGCTGGTATGCTTCAGCGGCGACAAGTTGTTCGGCGGCCCGCAGGCCGGGGTGGTGGCGGGCGACGCGGCGTGGATCGCACGCCTGAAGCGCCATCCGCTGTTTCGCGCCCTGCGCCTGGACAAGGTCGGACTGGCGCTGCTGCAGCACACCGTGGAGGCGCATCTCGGGAACTCAACGGCCGTGCCGCTGGAGGGGCTGATCCGGGTCCCGGTGGCAGACTTGCGGCGCCGGGCGGCGGCGATCGTACGCCAGTTGCCGGAGGAATTGGGGGCGGCAGCAGTCGACTGTGCCAGCCGCCTCGGGGGCGGTACCCTGCCCACCGGCACCCTGCCCTCCGCCGGACTGGCGCTGCGGCCCGCGGTGGCGCAGGGTGCGGAGACCCTGGCCGCCGCGCTGCGGCGCGCGATCCCACCGGTGGTAGGCTATATCCAGCGCGGCCGGGTGCTGCTCGACTTGCGCACCGTGTTGCCGTCCCAGGACGAGTCGCTCGCGCGGTCCCTTGCCGCAGCGGCGGCGGCGTTGCCGAGCCGCGCCGGCAAGCCGGCACAACGATGAAGAATCATCACTACATCGCCGCCACCGCGGGTCATATCGACCACGGCAAGAGCGCCCTGGTACAGGCGCTGACCGGAGTCGATCCGGACCGTCTGCCCGAGGAGAAACGCCGCGGCATCACCATCGAGCTCGGCTTTGCCCACGTGGACCTGCCGGTGGCGGGGCGGGACCTTACCCTGCAGGTGGGCATCGTCGACGTTCCCGGCCACGAGGACTTCGTCAAGAACATGGTCGCCGGGGTCGGCGCCGTGGACCTGGCCATCCTCGTGGTAGCCGCCAACGAGGGCTGGATGCCGCAGACCGAGGAGCACCTGCAGATCGTGGAGTACCTGGGTGCCCGCGCCAGGATAGTCGCCCTGACCAAGTCCGACCTGCTGCCCGATCTCGGCCCGCGCATCGCCGAAGTGCGGCGCAGGACCGCCGGAACCGGGTTCGCCGACTGCCCCGTCGTGCCGGTGTCGCCGCTGCGCAACACCGGCCTGGATGAGCTGCGTCAAGAGATGACCGAGCGGCTGGCGCCGCTGGCGCCGGCCACCGCTGCCGGCACGCCGCGCCTTGCCGTCGACCGCATCTTCACCATGACCGGTGCCGGGACCGTGGTCACCGGCACTCTCTCGGGCGGCGAACTGCAACGTGGTCAGGAGGTGGAGCTGTGGCCGGGCGGCGAGCGCGCCCGCGTCCGTGCCGCGGAGAGCTTCAATCGTGCCGCCGACCGCGTCGGCCCCGCCACGCGGGTGGCGCTGAATCTGTCGTCGTCCCGCTCCGCCCGCGGCAGCGGGCGTCCGATCCGGCGCGGCGACGTGGTGACCCTCCCGCAGGCGGTCGCCACCGGCAAGCGTTTCGATGCGCGGCTCACCCGCAGTGCCCGGATCACGGATGACCGTGCCGCTCCTCTGCTCCGCGACGGCGCCCGCGTACGCCTGCACCACGGCACCGCCAACGTCGCCGCCACCGTGCGTCTGGAGCCGGCCTGCGCCAAGGCGGGCTTGCCACCAGGAACCGCGGCCCTGGCGCGCATCCAGCTCGACGAACCGCGCCCGTTCCTGATCGGCGATCGCCTGGTGCTGCGCGACTGGTCGCAGCGGCACACGCTGGCCGGCGGCGTGATTCTCGATCCGGCGCCCTGGCGCCCGCTGCGCAGCCCGGTCCAGCACACCCTGCTGAACGCCGTCGCACCCGTGCCCAAGCACATCGAAACCGTAGTCCAGTCGCGGGCGGCGGCCGACGGCGCCGTCGATCTGACCGCTCTCGGACGCCTGCTGCCGGCAGGCGACTCAGAGGTGAAACGCGCCGCCGCTGCCCTCGCCCGGACCGGTTCGCTGCGGCTGTTCGGCGCCTCCGCGGCCGATGCGAAGTGGTTCGCCGGCCGCGTGGACGCCGCCGCGAAGGCAATCTCCGCCGAGCTGCAACGCCATCCCGAGCGCACCGGGGTTCCGGTGGCCAGCGTCCGCGCTGAACTTGCCGGAAGCCGAGCCGGCGCCACGGCGGGCGTGCTGGACGCGGTGCTCGCCGAGCTGCAGCAGCGCGGCTATCAGCGCGCCGGCTCCGCAATCCGCCCGCCCGGCCACGCCGCCGCCCTGCCCGCCGGCCTGGAGCGTGCGGCAGCGGCCATGCGGGCCGCCCTCGCCGCCAACCCGCTGGCGCCGCCCGGCCGCGGCCAGCTCACCGCAAGCCGCGAGGGCCGCACGGTGCTCGAATACCTGATAAGTGCCGGCGAGGTGGTGGCGCTCAGCAGCGACGTCGTGCTGGCGGCCGCAGTCTACCGCCAGGCGCGCGGCGCGGTGATCGCCTTCCTGCGCCGCCACCGCAGCGGCACCACCAGTGCCCTGCGCACGGCGGTCGGTACCAACCGGCGTGTCATCGTTCCGCTCCTGGAGCAGCTCGACCGCGATGGCGTTACCCTGCGCGTCGGCAACGAACGCCGCCTCGCCGCAGCGCCGTAATCCGACTTGACCGCGGGTTACTTGCGCAGCATGCGCGCCGCGGCCCGTTTGGCCTCTTCCAGGTCAGCCGCGAACGACTCTTCAGGGAGACGGTCGAAAATCCCCAGGGCGGTGAGCGTGTCGTTGATCTCCTCGGACAGGCCCGCCACGATGCACCCCTTGTCCTGACCGAGGACACTGCCGTTGATCAGCTCCTCCATCGCCATCGCCGCACTCTCATCCAGCGCCGCGGTCTCGCTGAAATCGAATATGACGACCTCGTGGTCCGCCAGGTCCGGGCTGATGACACGCACGATCTCCCTGGCGGAGGCGATGGAGTAGCGGCCGCGCAACGACAGCAGCCCCACCCGCGCGCGGAACGGATCGGCGTCGGCGTCGGCGTCGGCGTCGGCGTCGGCGGGCAGGTCATCCTCATCGAACAGCACCATGTCCAGCAGCGGCGTCGAGATCGTCTGATTGATCTCCTGCCGCTGGGAGCGCATCGCATAGGCCATGCCCGAGATGAAGAAACCCACCGCAATGGCGGAGATCACGTCGACGAAGGTCGACAGGGCGGCCGTAAGCAGCGTCACCAGGCCGATGTCGGGCGACAGCTTCGGGATGCGGCGCAGGAACCGTACGTCCATCATGTCCCAGCCGACCTTGATCAGGATCCCGGCGAACGCGGCGTTGGGAATCCACGCCAGGGTGCCGCCCAGTCCGAGCAGCACCGCGAGCAGCACCGCCGCGCACACCACGCCGGTGACCGGCGTGCGCCCGCCCGATCGTGCTGCCAGCAGCGAGCACGGCGCCGACGCTGCACCGGGCAGCGCGCCGATCATACCGGCAACGATGTTGCCCACCCCCAGCCCGAACAGCTCGCGGTTGGGTTTGTGATTTCGCCCCGCTATGGGGTCGATGATCAGCGCCGTCAGCAGGTTGTATATCGAGCTGAGGAAGGCCAGGATCAGCGCCGGCTGGATGGCGTCCACCAGCACGGAGGTGGTGAGGAGCGGCATCTGAAGAGCCGGAATGCCGATCCGGGGCTCGCCGATGCGCGCCGCGGAATCGAACAACAGCGCCGCGGCGAGCGTGCTGACAACCAACGCCACGAGCGCGTTGGGCACCACCCGGTGCAGCCGGGCCGGCCACAGCATGAACACGGCCAGCGAGATAGTTGCCACGGCGAATGCGTCCACGTTGAGGTTGGCTACCGCCTGGGGCCAGGAGGCGATGAGGGCGACCACCCCGATACCGGGCTCCACCGGCGCGCCGAGAAACCACAGCGTCTGGGTCATGATGATGTAGCCGCCCACCCCGACGAACACGCCGCGTACCACGGAGAACGGCAGCCAGTTGACGAAGCGGCCGAGACGCAGCACGCCGAACAGGATCTGCATCAGGCCGGCCAGCATGACGATGGTGAACGCTTCGGCCATGCTGTCGGCGTAGCTGCCGATGATGACCGCGGTGAAGATGGTCACGATCGCGCTGGGGCCGGAGATCATCGGGGCGGCGCCGCCGAGCACCGCGGTGAAGAGACCGACCGTGATCGCGCCGTAGAACGCCGCCACCGGTCCGAGCCCGGACAGTACCCCGAACCCAAGCGCCACCGGCACCATCATCACGGCGGACACGATGCCGCCGAACACGTCCCCCTTCAGGTCACTGAGTCCGTATGACGGTCGCCGATCACCCGTCCGCACGGCGCTTCACTTCCCGCACCGGGCGCGCGAGACGCTACCGTGAGCGGAGCGCGCGCCGTCACCCGAAACCGCCATCCACGTCGTGTTCAGGCTACCCGGTGCCGTCATACCGCCATAATTTCCCGTATGCCGCGCTTCCGCAAACACCTCCCCGAAAGAGACTGCCCCCAGCCTGACGGCCCTATGGCATCATGCCCACGCTCGGCACCCCCACCCTGGAGGACTGATGGCGATCCCGCAAATATGGCGTATTCTGAATCCATGGAGTTCCAGCGGATTTCCGTCGACCCCGACATCTGCGAGGGCAAGGCAACGGTAAAGGACACTCGCATGACCGTCGAATTCGTGCTCAAGCTTCTCGGAGCCGGATACACGGCGGAGGACGTAGTCCGCGAGTACCCGGTGTTGGAGCTTGCCGACATCTACGAATGCGCAACATTCGGCGCCTGGCTGGCAAGCGATAACACAGTGTCCGTAGGATGAGGCTGATCGCCGATGTCCATATCTCTCCTCGTACGGTGCAGTTCCTCAACTCGTCCGGGCACGATGTAGTCGCCATTCATTCGATCCTGCCGGCAGATTCCCCGGATCGCGACATCGTACGTATGGCGGCTGTGCTCGACCGGGTGGTACTGACTCAGGACCTCGGCTCTCCGGCATTCTGGCTTCGACTCGCGCAAAGAAACCGTCTCTCGTATCGCTCCGGCTATCACGCCCTCTTGTGGACAATGTGAATCTTCGACTGAGACAAGTGCTCCCCGCTCTGGAGGACGCCGTTGCCAAAGGAGTCATCGCGACGGTAGAGGACGACAGAGTGAGGGTGCGGACGCTTCCGCTAAAAGTGAGCCTTTAGCAGCCTCTCCATGGAGACCGCAAGCTGAAGGCGCCGCCGCCCCGCGGCGTGTTGGTCGGCATCACCTGAGCCGCCGCGCTCGACCGCGGTCCGCGCGCACTGCTACGCTGCGCCGCATGAGCCGCCCCAACATCATCCTTATCATCACCGACCAGCAGCGCTTCGATACGGTGGCCGCGCTCGGTTTTCCCCACGTCGACACGCCGCACCTGGACACTTTGGTGCGCGACGGCGTCGCCTTTACCCAATGCCACGTGACGGCGCCTTCGTGCGGACCGTCGCGCGCCAGCCTGTTCACCGGCTACTACCCGCACAACGTGGGGGCGCTGCGCAACAACGACCCCTGGCCGCGCACCTGGGTGGAGGACCTGCGCGCCGCCGGCTACTACTGCGTGAACGTCGGCAAGATGCACGCCGACCCCTACAGCGCCATGCACGGCTTCCACGAACGCTTCGTGGTGGAGAACAAGCAGCGCCGGCAGTCGGAGCCGCTGTGGAGCGGCAATCCCCACGTGTTCGACGACGAATGGGACAAGGCGCTGGCGGCGCATGGCCTGAGCCGCCCCGAGAAGCCGTTCTACCGCGACTGGCCGGACGTGGCGCAGCGCCAGGGGGCGTACGAGTGGCGGCTGCCCGAAGAGCTGCACCCTGACGTGTTCACCGGCGAGCTGGCGCTGCGCTGGATCGACAACGCGCCGCGGGTGGCGGACGAGCCGCTGTTCCTGGAGATTGGCTTTCCCGGCCCGCACCCGCCCTACGACCCGATCGAGTCCTACACCCTCCCCTATCGCGAACGGGAGCTGCCGCTGCTGGAGGCGACCGCCGAGGAGATCGCGGCGCAGCCGTCCACCCTGGACGCGCTGCGGAAGCGGCTGGCGGAGCGGTTCGCCGACTCCATCGCCTTCGACCCGCTGGCCCCGGCCGAACAACGCCGGCTGCAGCGCGCCTACTACCTGGCGAACGTCACCATGTTCGACGAGCAGGTTGGCCGCATCCTGGCGCGGCTGCGCGAACGCGGCTTCCTGGACGACGCGGTGGTGATCTTCACCTCCGATCACGGCGACTGCCTGGGCGACCACGGCCTGGTGGAGAAGTGGAACATGTACGACTCCAGCGTGCGGGTGCCGCTGGTGGTCAGCGCGCCGGGAAGATTCGCGAGTGGCCGGCGCGTGGACGCCCTGACCCAGTGGTTCGACATCGGCCCCACGGTGCTGGAGCTGGCCGGGCTGCAGCCGCCGCCGCAGATGGAAGCGCAATCGCTGCTGCCGCACCTGGAAGGCAGGGCGGACGCGCCGGCCCGCCCCTACGTCTACTCCGAGCACGCTCCCGACGTGATGTTGCGCCAGGTCGATCACCTGCTGATGATCCGCGACCGGCGCTACAAGCTGGTGCAGTACCTGGGCACCGGCGAGGGGCAGCTGTTCGATCTGCAGGACGATCCCGACGAGCTGCGCGATCTGTGGGACAGTCTCGGCCACCGCGAGATCCGTACCACGCTGGACAAGCGGCTGCAGCATTGGTTCGTAACCAGCACGACGGCCGCCGCCGGGTGGTGGAAGTCGCCCGCGGCGCGCACCGGCTAGCCGTGGCGGCCGGAGCCGCGGGCGCGGCGGTGGTGCTGCTGGATCTGGACGACACGCTGGTCTACGAGCAGCGCACCGTGCCCGGGATACTGGCAGCCGCGGCGCGACTGGCCGAGCGCTGTCACGGCGTGCCCGCCGCGGAGCTGGCGGCGGCGCTGCGCGGCTGTGCCCGCCGGCGCTGGCGGGCGCTGCCGGTGCATCCGTTCGCACTGGCGGTGGGAATCAGTTCGTGGGAAGGGATGTGGGCGACCTTCGAGGGCAACCACCCGCGGTTCGCGGCGCTGCGGGCAGTGCGCGACGAGTACCAGACCGGCGCCTGGTCGGACGCCCTCGGCCTCATGGGGAAACGCGACGCCGCCCTCGCCGCGGCGCTGGTCGCGGAGTTGCGGGGCGCCGCCGACCGGCACTTCGAACTGGTGCCGGATGCGCGCCGGGTGGTGCTGGAGCTGGCCCGAAGGATGCGCGTCGGCATCGTCACCAACGGCGTTCCCGAGTTGCAGCGCCGCAAGCTCGCCGCGCTCCGGGTCGACGCGGCGGTCGAGCACGTGGTGGTCTCCGGAGCGCTCGGCTACGGCAAGCCCGATCCGCGCATCTTCCAACACGCGTTGCGGCTGTTCCGGGCGCCGGCCCGCGCCTGCCTGATGGTGGGCAACAGCCTGGAGCACGATGTCGCGGGAGCGCGCGCGGCGGCTCTCCGGACGGTGTGGTTCGCCCACGAGGAAGTCCCCGGTACTCCG
>JAKZWC010000008.1:0-10308 GCA_047515735.1 Spirochaetales bacterium
ACCCAGAGTCGTCTGCCGCCCGGCATGGCTGATCTGCGCAAACACCAGGGCGTCCCAGGCGTGGACCTCCTCGACCGTCTCGAGGGACGCCACGAACCGGTCTTGATCGAGGCGCGCCGCCTTGGATCCCACAGCGCCGCGCGGGTGCTCCACGACGAAGTTGTCGGTGAAGATGAGGCCAGCGGCTGCCGGAGGACGTGTTCGCCGACGACATCCTCGCCGCGGTGAAGACGGTCAATCACCATGCCGTGCAGCGCCACCGGTGGTATAGTGATGTTCAACGCGCGGCCGATGATGCAAGGCGAGATGTTCGCAACCGATCCGAGAGACGGAGCGGCGCCGGATCCGACTGACGATGCAGCGGGTCCTGCCGAGCCACGCTCCGGGCGCAGGCAGGCGACCGCGGCGGCGGCACCGTACCTGCGTGACTTGGGCGCCGAAGCCGCCGTCGCCAGCAGCGCCAGCGGTGTGCTGCCGAACGACCGTGGCCAAGCCGGGCATCCCGGCCACCAGCGGCCACGGCGCTCGGAGTTGGACCTGGATGAGGGACTGCGGCGGCTCGGGCTGCACAGCTTCCGCGCCGGCCAGCGCGAGGCTATCGAGACCCTGCTGGCGGCACGGCGGCTGCTGCTGGTGGCCCCTACCGGCGGCGGCAAGAGCCTCACCTACCAGCTCCCGGCGGCGCTGTTGCCGGGCACCACCGTGGTGGTCTCGCCGCTGATCGCCCTGATGCACGATCAGGTGGCGGCTCTGGACCGCCGCGGCGTCACCGCTACCTATCTGGCCGGCACTCTGCCCTTCGACGAGGTGCGGCGGCGGGTCGCCGCCATTGCCGCCGGCGCCTTCAAGCTGGTCTACGTCGCCCCCGAACGACTGTCCAACACCTGGCTACGAGCTGCCCTGGCGCGTATCGAGTGCCCGCTGGTGGCCGTCGACGAGGCGCACTGCATCAGTTCCTGGGGCCACGATTTCCGTCCCGACTACCTGCAGCTCGACGCGCTGCTGCAGCTCCTGCCGCAGGCCCGGGTGCTGGCATGCACGGCGACCGCCACCCCGGTGGTGCGGGACGAGATCCTGGAGCGCCTCGGACTGCCGGCCGATACGCCGCAGCTCATCTACGGCCTCGCGCGCCCCAACCTGGCGCTGCGGGCGGTCGAGGTGCAGAGCAAACGGGAACGCGAACGGCACCTCGACGCGGTGCTCGGTGAGACCCTGGGCGGCCCCGGCAGACACGGCGGGACCGTCATCGTCTACGCTCCCACGCGCCGCGGCGCCGAAGCCGAGGCGCAGCGCCTGGGCGACCGCCGCTGGGCCGTGCAGGCGTATCACGCCGGTATGGAGGGCGCTCAGCGCGACCGGGTGCAGCGCGCGTTCATGGCCGGCGAGCTGGAGGTGGTGGTGGCGACCAACGCCTTCGGCATGGGCATCGACCGGGCAGACGTGCGCTGCGTGGCCCACTTGGCGCCGCCAGCGTCCCTGGAAGCCTACTATCAGGAGGCGGGGCGTGCCGGCCGCGACGGGCAGCCGGCGGTGTGCCTGCTGGTTGTCTCACCCGGCGACATGGCCCTGCGCCGTCACCTCATCGACAGCGACGTGAACGGGGAAGCGCCCAATCCGGAGTTGGCGCGCCACAAGTGGAACCTGTTCCTGGAGCTGATGCGCTGGGCGGAGGGCGGAAGCTGCCGCCACGACGCCATTCTGCGCTACTTCGGCGACGAAGAGGAGACGCTGTCCGGCTGTGGCCGCTGCGACGTCTGCCTGCAGCTGGCCGAGGAGCCACAGCAGGACGACGAGCACACCACCATGCTGGTGCGCAAGGCGTTGTGCGGCGTGGCGCGGGTGCACGCCCGCTTCGGCCTGGCCGCCGCGGTCAAGCTGCTCAAAGGGGCAGCGGACCCGCGCCTGCAGCGCGCCGGCCTGGAGCGCACCCCGACCTTCGGCACCCTGGCCGACCATGCCGAAGAGTGGCTGCTGCGCCTGCTGCGGCGCTGCGTGACCGCCGGCTGGGTGGACTTCGAAGGCGGCGACCGGCCGGTGGCCGTGGTCACCGGCGAAGGCCGGGAGGTGATTCACGCGCGGCGGCCGGTGCGGCTGCTGCTGCCCGCCCGCACCCGCCGTCCGGCTGCACCTGCCGCCGCATTCGAACGCACCGGAGGCGCGCGCCCCGCTGCCGCCCGCGGCACCGCCGGCGAGGAGCTGGACGCGGCCGGGCAGGCGCTGTTCGAAGCCCTCCGTGCGTTCCGCCTCGCCGAGGCGCGCCGCCAGCAGGTGCCCCCCTACGTCATCGCCAGCGACCGTACCCTGCGCGACATCGCGCAGCTTCGCCCCGACTCCCTGGGAACCCTGGAACTGGCGCATGGCATCGGCCCGTCGAAGGTGGAGCGCTACGGCGAGCAGATCCTGGCCATCGTCAAGCAGACCGCGAGCGGCCCCTGAACGGAGCCGCACCGCCATGACCGCGCCGCGCACCGGGGGCTGCGACCACGCTGCGCCGGCCCGCCGCGGCATGGGCCGGACAGGGTATGGACGGCGTGACCAGCGGATTGGTGTTGACAAGCAGTGCCGGACGGGTCGTATTTTCTGCACGTGCCAGATGCCCTAGTCATCGTCGAGTCGCCTGCCAAGGCGAACACCATTGCCGGCTACCTCGGTTCCGGCTACGTCGTCGAGTCGTCGATCGGTCATGTTCGCGACCTGCCGCAGAACGCCGCGGACATCCCCAAGGCGTACAAGGAACAGTCGTGGGCGCGGCTCGGCATCGATGTCGACCACGATTTCAAACCGCTGTACGTCGTGCCCCCCGACAAGCGGCAACAGATTCGCAAGCTCAAGGCGCTGTTGGCCAAGGCGGAAGTGCTGTACCTCGCCACGGATGAGGATCGCGAAGGCGAGGCGATTGCCTGGCACCTGCAGCAGGTGTTGAAGCCCGCCAAACGGATCGAAGTCAGGCGCATGGTGTTCCACGAGATCACGGCGCCGGCCATCAGGGAGGCCATTGCGAAGCCGCGCGACATCGACCGCCGGCTGGTGGACTCGCAGGAGGCGCGGCGCATCCTCGACCGGCTGTACGGTTACGAGGTATCGCCGGTGCTGTGGAAGAAGGTGCAGCCGCGGCTGTCGGCCGGCCGCGTGCAGAGCGTGGCCACGCGCATCGTGGTCGAACGCGAGCGCGAGCGCATGGCCTTCGTCGCCGCCCAATACTGGAGCCTGACCGCGACCTTCGGCGTGCCGGGCGAAGTCGCCGCCGGCGAGCCGCGCGACTTCACCGCGGCGCTGGTGAGCGTGGAGCAGCGGCCGGTCGCCACCGGCGCCAGCTTCAACCGCGGCGGCAAGCTGAAGAACGCCGACACGGTGCGCCTCGACGAGGCAGCCGTGCGTGCCCTCGCCGCCGGCCTGGCCGATACCCGGTTTGTCGTCCGCTCGGTGGACAAGAAGCCCTACCGGCGCCGCCCCGCGGCACCGTTCATGACCTCCACCCTGCAGCAGGAAGCGGGTCGCAAGCTGCGCATGTCCGCGACCGTGGCGATGCGCACCGCGCAGTCGCTGTACGAGAAGGGCTACATCACCTACATGCGGACCGACAGCACCACCCTCTCGAGCACCGCTCACCGCGCGGCCCGCGACGTCGTCCGGCAGCGCTTCGGCGACAGCTACCTGCCGCCGGCACCGCGCCGCTACACCAAGAAGGTCAAGAACGCCCAGGAAGCGCATGAGGCGATCCGGCCGGCCGGCAACGATTTTCGTCCACCCGAAGAGGTCGGCGGCGCCCTGCCCAGCCGGGAGGCGGCGCTGTACGAACTGATCTGGAAGCGAACGGTAGCATCGCAGATGACCGACGCCGTGGGCAGCACGGTGCACCTGCGGGTCGGCGGCACCGCCGCGGACGGGCGCGCCGTCGAGTTCGCCGCCGCCGGCACCACCATCTCCCACTACGGCTTCCGCCGGGTGTATTCGGAGGGCACCGACGAGGACAACGGCAGCGGCGCGCGGCCCGAGGGCGATGAGGAACGCCGCCTGCCGGCGCTGGCCGCCGGAGACGACCTCAGCGCCGACAAGCTGGAGCCGGCCGGGCACGCCACCCTGCCTCCGTCCCGCTATACCGAGGCATCCCTGGTACGGCGGCTGGAGGCGCTGGGCGTCGGCCGGCCCTCCACCTATGCCGCCATCATGACCACCATCCAGGAACGGGGTTACGTCTGGAAGAAGGGCACTGCCCTGGTGCCCACCTTTACCGCGTTCTCGGTGGTGAGCCTGTTGGAGCAGCACTTCTCCGATCTGGTCGATTACGAGTTTACCGCACGGATGGAGGACGACCTCGACAACATCGCCACCGGCGACGAGCAGGTGCTGCCCTGGCTGCAGCGGTTCTACTTCGGTGCCGGCGCTGCCGCGGACTCCGGCCTGAAGGCGATGGTGTCGGACCGTCTCGGCACCATCGACGCCCGCGCCGTCAACTCGGTGGCGATCGGCAGCGACGCCAACGGCGACGGCGTGGTGGTGCGCGTGGGGCGCTACGGCACGTTCCTGGAGCGGGGCGAGCAGCGCGCCACCATTCCCGCGGAGATCGCCCCCGACGAGCTGACCGTCGAGCGCGCGCTGGAACTGATCCAGGCTCCCAACGACGACCGGGTGCTGGGGCAGGACCCGGCCACCGGCCTGCCGGTGATCGCCCGCGCCGGGCGCTTCGGCCCCTACGTGCAGGTCGGCGAGGCAGGCGCCGCGAAGACCAAACCAAGGACGGCCTCGCTGTTCGCCAGCATGAGCCTCGAGACGGTGACGCTGGAGGATGCCCTCAAGCTGCTGTCGCTGCCCCGCCTGATCGGCAATGATCCCGCCGACGGCACCCCCATCACCGCCCTTTACGGCCGCTACGGGCCCTACCTCAAGAAGGACTCCGACAATCGCACGCTGGACTCGGAGGAGCAGGTATTCACCATCACCCTGGAACAGTGCGCACAGATCTTCGCCCAGCCCAAGCGGCGGCGAACCCAGGCCGACCAGCCGCCGCTGCGCGAGCTGGGTCCCGATCCCACCAGCGGCAAGCCGATGCTGATCAAGGAGGGCCGCTGGGGGCCCTACGTCACCGACGGCGAGACCAACGCCTCGCTGCGCACCGGCGACACGGTGGAGCAGATCACGGCCGAGCGCGCCGCCGAGCTGCTCCTGCTGCGCCGTGAACGCGGCCCGGCACCAAAGCGAAAAACCGCAACCAGACGCTCCGCCACCACCAAGCGGGCCACCCCAACCAAGCGCCGCGCCGGGTAGCAGATTCGCCTGCGCCCGCGCGGGTGACGCCGCGGACGGTGCTATAGTGGTCTGGTGGCCACGCTGCTGTTCTTCGATGACTTCTATCTGAATCGCTGGGAAAACCTGCGGCGCCGCATCGGGCAACCGGAACTGGTGCCCGATGCCACCTTCAGCGACCCCGAGTTCTGGTTGGCCTCCGGCTACCCTACCGTGTTCCGCGACGCGACCGGCATCTGGCGCTGCCTGTACCAGGGCAAGCCGCGCGCAGAGCCACAGGAGCCGCGCTATCCGCTGCTGCTGGAGAGCGACGACGGCGTGCGCTGGCAGGCGCCGGACCTGACGCGGGCGGTACCACTGGACGAGCGCAGGTTTCGCAACCAGGTGTTGCCCGTGACCCGGTTCCGCGAGTGGGACTGCTACTTCGACGCCCGCGCCGAGGATCCGCGGGAACGCCTCAAGGCGCTGGTCACCCACCCCTCCGGCACCAGCCTGTGGACCTCCGCCGACGGCCTGCGGTGGCGCGAGCTGTCCGGGGTACGGTGGCGCGCCGGCGCGCCCGATCCCCCCAGCACCGCGTTCTGGAACGAGCTGCGCAACTCTTACGTGATCAGCGCCCGACCGACACCGCACAACCGGCCGCGACGGGTGGCGTTCTCGGAAACCAGGGACTGGCGCACGTTCACGGAGCCGGAGCTGATCCTGACCAGCGACGCTCTGGACACTCCCCTGGCCGAGATCTACGGCATGATCGTATTCCCCTACGAGGGCAAGTTCGTGGGGCTGCTGTGGATCTACCACGTGGACCCGCACATTTCCAACAAGTACGTCGGCGGCACCACCGACTGCCAGCTCGCCTACAGCTACAACGGCTGGCACTTCCAGCGCACCGTGCGGCAGCCGCTGTTTCCCAACCCGGAATTCGGCGCCCCCGGCGCCGGCACCCTGCGGCCCATCTCGCTGCTGGTCCACGACCGGCAGATCCGGATCTACTCCAGCGCCTCCTACCTGGAACACGGCCATCACGTCGCCGGCGACGATCCGGGAGCGTTGCTGATGCATCGCCTGCGGCTCGACGGCTTCGTGTACCTGGAATCCACCGGCGGCCCCGGACTGCTCGCCACGCGGCCCCTGTTCCTGCGCTCCGGCGACGTGCGACTGAACGTCCAGGCGGCCCACGAGGTGCGGGTACAGGTGACCGATGCCGAGGGCCGGCCGATTCCCGGCTACACCTTCGCCGACGCCGTGCCGCTGCGCGGTGACGAGCTGTTCTGGGCCCCGCGCTGGGTCGACCGGGGTCTGGAACGGCTTACTGGGCAGGTGGTGTGCCTGGAGGTCCGTCTTCACCAGGCGCGCATCTACGCCGTCCGCGGAGACTTCGTGCCCACCATTCCCAGCGCTGCGCGGCGCTTTGCCGAGACCGGCCGCGAGCCGCAGTTCCATCCGGGCATGGAGTAGTAAGGCGGATCGTCGTACCGGTTATTGGATCGTCAGCCCGCCGTCGATGACGATGGTGGCGCCGGTGGTGTAGCTCGACTCGCCGGAGGCGAGGTAGACCGCGGCTCCGGCGAGCTCCTCGGTTCTGCCGAAACGCCGCGCGGGGACCAGGCGCTGGCAGTAGTCGACCGCGTCCTGGGTGTCGTACCACGGGGTGATCGTGGTCTTGATGGTGCCGGGGGCGATGGCGTTGACCTGGATGTCGTGCTGCGCCAGCTCCAGGGCGGCGGACCGGGTCAGCATCTGGGAACCGCCCTTGCCGACGCAGTAGTGGGAGGCGCCGGCGTCGGCGATCTCGGCGGACACCGAGGTGGTGATGATGATCTTGCCGCCGCCGCCGCGCTTCACCATGTGGCGGGCGGCGGCCTGGGCGCAGAAGAACTGCCCCTTGAGGTTGGTGTCGAGAGTGCGGTCGAACAGCTCCTCGCTGACCTCCAGGAAGTCTGCGGCGACGTGGACGCCGGCGTTGCACACGGCGATGTCGATGCGCCCGAAGGCGTGGAGCACGGTGGCGAACATGGCGTCGATGGCCGCCTTGCGCGACACGTCGGTGGACACCCACAGGCCGCGCCGCCCAAGCTGTTCGACCTCGCGTGCAGTGCGTTGCCCATCCTCCGCGGCGATGTCCGCTATCGCGACGTGGGCGCCTTCGCGCGCGAACGCGAGCACGATGGCGCGGCCGATCCCGCGCGCGCCGCCGGTCACCACGGCGTACTTGCCGTCCAGTCTGCCCCTCATGCTCCCTCCTCCGGCGCGATCTGCAGTTCGTGGCGCCCTGGCGCCAGGCGGCGCCCGTCGCCGCACAGGCCGGTCGTCCCCTCCGGGACCACGATGGTGGCCGCCAACGGCGCGTCCGCCTCCCGCTGCGACCAAGTCACCTCCACCGGTCCGTGCGGCGTCGGCACCCGACCCTCCGCCCAGCGTACTCCCACGCCCTGGGGAGCGAACCGGAACTCGGTGAAACCCGGCGCCAGCGGGGTGACGCCGAGTACCGTGCGCTGCAGGACCGGCAGCGGGGCGCAGGCGTAGGCGTGGCACAGGCTGCCGCAGCCGCTCATGGACGAGCGGCCGTCCACCACCTCCCACAGCGTCGGCGTGTCCGCCGCCACCATGCCGCCCCACAGTTCGCGCAGGACTTGAAGTGCCCGACCCCCGCGGCCGGCGCGCACCAGGGAGGCGAGCACGAAGTACTGGTAGCCCAGCTCCGACCGCACCACCTCCGGATCGGAGAGCGCCTCCAGCGCCCCCGCGCGCTGCTCTCCCGGGAGCAGGTCGTAGTACAAACCCAGCGCGTGCGGAATCTGGCTGAACGTGCGCCGGCCGTCGCCCGGCGCGGTGCAGTCGAGCAGGCGGCGCCGTTCCGGCAGCCACAGCGCCCGCAGTAGCGCCGCGACTGTGGCCCGCGCACGCGCCTCCAAGTGCCGTGCCCGGGCCGCGTCGCCGGCCGCCGCGTGCAGTCGCGCCGCCTCCCTGCCCACTGCGGCCACCAGCATGTTGAGCACCGCGGTCTTCCCACCGAGCCGGATGCCCGCGGTGTCGTATCCCCAGTCGATGAAGTTCCACTGCCCGTCCCGATCCGGTACCAGCAGGTCCGCGTCGCGCCACGAATCGAACAGCGCCAGCGCGGCGTCCGCGGCCGGCAACAATTCCCGCACCAGCGCCAGATCGCCGGTGAAGCGGTAGTAGTCGCCCAGCACCATGATCCAGTTGGCGGTGGTCACCGGCAGCACCGAGTCGCGTGCCGACGGATAGCGGCCCGGGAACTGGCCGTTGGGAAAGGCTGCCTCTGCGCTCACCCGCAGGTTGCGCTCCGGAAAGGCGCGCTCGGCGGTGAGGCACAGGTAGTACAGGTTCTCCTCGTAGTAGTCGTCCAGCCAGAAGGTCTGCTCGCGCCAGGGGCAATCGATGAACAGGTCGGTGCTGCAGGCCGCTACCGTGGCGCACGCCTTGTCCCACAGCCGGTTGAGGAACGGCTGATCGCAGCGGAACGACGCCTGCAGCGGCAGCGGGTAGACCCGGTCCACCAGCTCCAGCCCGTGCACCCGTACCGGTTCGGTGAAGCGGCGCAGGGTGAGCTGCACGATGCGGGCGCCGCGGTCGTGCAGCCGGGTGGCCACCCGCTGCCGTCCCGCGCGCAGGATGAAGCGGTCGGCGAAGCGGTAGATCGGCCCGGTCGGATTGAACCGCTTCGGGTCCAGGCGTCCGTTGCTGAGCGCCTCGTCGTAGCCGACGTCGACGATGGTGCCGGCCGGCGCTTCCAGGTCCAGCAGCAGGTGGCCGCAGATCGCGCGCTCGAAGTCGGCGATGAGATAGGCGCCTTCGGCCGCCGCCAGGGTGGTGAGGCGCGGTGAAGGCAGAATCGTCGCCGTCCCGCCGTGCGTCAGGGCATCGACGTCACGGAACAGCCGGTGCGACAGGCCGAGGTGCATCTCCACCTGCATCAGGCCGGCGTAGTCGACGTCCTCCTCGATGCCGGCGCGGTGCAGCGGCACGGCGCCGGTGGCCACGATGCGCGCCGGCCGAAAGTGCCGTTCCGTGAGCGGCGGGATGTCACGCGCCGTGAGCGCCCGGTCGCCGAGCCGGGCGCCGGCCGCGCACAACTCCCGCGCGCCCTGCCAGCCGCTGAAGCGGTCCGTGCCCAACTCCCAGCCCTCCGGATCGCGGCGCAGGTCGCGGTACTCCGAGTAGCCGATGTGATGCGTGTAGAACAGTGCGTCCGAGCGATGCGCCGGATCGGCGCTCACCTCCCACGCGGCATCGGTGGCCACCAACGGCTCGATCTGCGCAATCAGCGCCGGCAGCACCGGAGGCACGGTGCCCGTGGTGCCGGTGAGGGGACAGTGGACGCGCGCTGCCACGGTGTTGCGACCGGCGACCAGGAGAGCGCCGACCTCGTAGCTGTCGTAGAAATAGCGATAGTGAGTGCCGCGCGCCGGCCCGGAGCCCACGTAGCGTCCGTTGACGTACACCGCATAGCGCGCCTCGGCGGCGATCAACAGCGTCGCCCGTTCCGGTAGCTCTTCAAGCGAGAAGCTGCGGCGGGCCAGGAAGGTGCAGTTGTCGGCCTGTGGACCCGGCACCGTGATCCACCTCGCACCGCTCAGGGCCGGCCCTGACTCGGGATAGGCGATCACCGCTTGCCCCCCAGGAACGCATGACCGGCGGCGTGACCTGCGGCAGTCCGCTCTCCGTTCCCCATCACAGTTCTGCTCCCTCCGGACCGATCCATCCGATCACCGACACACGACCGTCCTGCATTATGGCGTACCGCGAGGCGCCGGTCACGGACTGCGGAGGCATGGTTGCTGGTCGTCGCCACCGCGATGCTCCCCCGGTGCGTAGCGGGAGTGGCACCGTCCGGTTAGGATTCTGGCAGCCGGGGCTATGACCATGGATGCCGATCTCGCCTTTGCCGGAGCGCTGGAGCAACGCCGCCTGATTCTGGCGAAGGAAGTGTCACCACGCGAGCTCGCGGAGTGGTATCTCGAGCGGATCGAGCGGCTCGACGAACGACTGCACTCATTTCTCACGGTAACGCGGGAGCGGGCGTTGCGCGCGGCACAGGCC
>JAKZWC010000009.1:0-3258 GCA_047515735.1 Spirochaetales bacterium
GACGCGGTGGCCAGGCCCGGCACCTCGCTCACCGCATTCGACCCCAATCCCGCGTACCGCGCCTATTACAATGGCCTGCTGCGGCTGCGCAGCTTCCATGCCCTGGCGTTGCATCCGCGGCTGCTGCAGGTGCTGGAGCTGCTGTTCGACGAGCCGCCGCTGACACACCCGCGGCACATCTGCCACGCAATCTTTCCCAACGATCCGAAGTACGTCAGGGTGCCGCATCAGGACTTCTTCGCCGTGCGCGGCACCACCGACACCTGGACCGCCTGGCTGCCGCTGGGCGACTGCGGCGCCGAACTCGGCGGCGGGCTCGGCATCGTTCCCGGTTCGCACGATACCGGGTTGCAGGACGCCGACGGCTGGACCATGGCGGTCAAGATAGCGTCCGATGGTCGTTGGGCCTGGAGCCCGATGAGCTGCGGCGACGTGCTGCTGTTCCACAGCCTGACCATCCATCACGCGCAGCCGAACGCCACCGACCGCGTGCGCCTGGCGGCGAGCTACCGCAGCCAGCCCTGCACTCTCCCGGTGGCGACGAGCTCGCTGGAGCCGCACATGCAGTGGCTGCAGTGGGACGAGCTGTACCGCGAGTGGGCGACGGACGATCCGCTGCGCTACTACTGGCGCGCGCTGCAGCCGCGGGTGGCCGAATGACGCACCCGGCCACCGCCCCGCCGGCGCCGGCCCTGCGCGTGCATCCCGCCCATCTGCCGCGCTTCTGGGACCGCAGCGCGGTGTTCGTGGCGAACCTGCGGTCGCTGTTCTACGGCAACCGGCGCCAGGCCGAGATCCTCGCCGAGCAGATCAAGGGGATCGACTCCTACGGCGGGCGGCTGCTGCCGCTGATCGATCTGCTGTTCACCGGCTCGCCGAACCTGCTGCTCCTGGAAACGGAGCCGGACCGCGAGTTGCGCGCCTACCACGAGGGGCTCGGGCTCAGCCTGCCGGAGTGCCGCCTGGTGTCGCCGGCCATCTACCAGGGCCGGACCGGCACCGGCAGCGACCGCGCCGCCCTGGTCGATCTGCTGCACGCCCACCCCGCGCCGTGGATCGACGGCTTCGTGACCGATCACACGCTGGCGGAGCTGGCGCAGCGCGCCGGCAAGCGCACCCTGAGCAGCCACGCCGGCAGCCACAACGGCAACAACAAGCTGCTGCTGCACCAGTTTCTCGCACGCGAGGGACTGCCCACCTTCGACACCGAGGTCGCCGAGTCGCCCGACCATGCCGTGGAGTGCTGCCGGCGGTTGCGGGCGCGGGGCTACTCGCAGGTCGCCGTCAAGGCGCCGATCGGCGGCTCCGGCATCGGCATGCTGTGTCTACCGGCGGCGGGGGTCGCCGCCGACCACATTCCGGGGTACCTGTTTCACGAGGGAGCCTGCCTGGTCCAGGGCTGGCTGGAACACGGCAACAATGGCATGCAGCTGCTCGGCTCGCCGAGCGTGCAGCTGTTCCTGTCCGAGCACGAGGTGAGCCTGTACGACGTGACCGAGCAGATCCTGGGCGCGCACAGCGTGCACGAGGGCAACGTGGCGCCGCCGCCGTACGCCGCCGAGGTTCCGGGCGCGGTCGACCGGCTGCTGGCGGTCGCCGCGCGGGCGGCGCTCTGGCTTCACGCCCAGGGCTACCGCGGCACCGCCTCGGTCGACTTCGTGCTGCTGCGCCGCGAGGGGGAGCTGCAGGCGATCGCCGCCGAGATCAACGCGCGCGTCACCGGCGCCTCCTACCCCTCGATCCTGGCGCGCCACTTCATCCCCGCCGGCGCCTGGCTGATGCGCAACCTGCGATTCCATCGTCCCATGCCGCCGCGCGAGGCGCTCGCCGCCCTGGAGCGGGAGGGCTGCCTGTACCACCCCGGAGCCGTGTCCGGCGTGCTGCCGATCAACTTCAACCTCGACGCCGGACGGCAGCTCACCAAGAGCCAGATGCTGTGCCTGGCGCCGGACGCCGCCGGCGTGCAGCGCATGTGCGAACTGGTGGAGCGGGCGTTCCACCTCAAGTGGCGCTATGACCGCGACTGACGGCGCGGCCGACGGCGCGCTGCGCGACCGCCTGGTAGCGCTCACCCGCGACCTGATCCTGGTGCCCAGCTCCGTGGCGCACCTCGCCGAGATCGAGCGCAGCCTCGACCTGCTGCGCATCCAGCTCGACACCGTCGCCGGCGTGCGCCTGGAGGAGCACCGCTGCGAGGATGTCCCCGCCCTGGTGGTCCTGCCGGACGGGGTAGCGAAGCCGGAGGTCCTGCTGCTGGCACACATCGACGTGGTCGACCACGGCACCCTCGGTGTCTATCGTTCACAGGTACGCGACGGGCGCATCTACGGCCCCGGTGCGGGCGACATGAAGGGCTCGCTGGCCATCCTCGTGACCCTGTTCACCGAGTTGCATCAGAGCTATCCCGGAATCTCGCTGGGCCTGGCGGTAACCGCCGATGAAGAGAGCGGCGGCCACGGCGCCCGCCATCTCGTGGCACAGGGACTTGACTGCGGCGTGGCGCTGCTGCCGGACGGGGGCTCGATCGACGCGGTGGTGGCGGCAGAGAAGGGAATTCTGCATCTCGACGCGGAATGGCGCGGCGTCTCGACCCACGCCGCCTACCCCTGGGAGGGGCGCAACCCGGTGGACGCGATGCTGGACGACCTGGCGCGCCTGCGCGCGCGCTTCGCCGCACTCGCCGCCGGTGCCGCCGGTGCCGCCGGTGCCGCCGGTGAACATTGGCACCCCACCGCCACCGTCACCACGCTGGAGTCCGAGAGCCGTACTCTGAACCGGATCCCCGCCTTTGCACGCGCCGGCATCGACGTACGCTTCACTCCGCCCTGGACCGTAGCCGGCATACTGGCGGAGGTACGCGCCTGCCTGGGAGCCGACGCCGTGGCGACCCCGCGCGTGGGCGACGAACCCACCGAAATGACTCCCGATCCGACGTTCATGGCGATCGGCGAACGGGTGCTGGGCCGTCCCATGGAGGTGGTGCGCACCGCCGGCACCAGCGACGCGCGGTTCCTGTCGGGACGCGGCATCCCGGTCATCATCAACCGGCCGCTGGTGGGCAACATCCACCGCCCGGACGAGTGGATCGACCTCTCCTCCATGTTGCAGTACTACCGCATGCTGCAGGAGTTCATCGGCCGCCGCCTGGACCTGCGCAGCGCCCGAGCCGCCGTTTAGCGCGACTCCCGCAGGTCCGGCTGGCGCCGCTGGCGTCACGGCACGGTTGCGTTGCAACTACGCCGGGACTATCCTGCGACA
>JAKZWC010000010.1:0-2715 GCA_047515735.1 Spirochaetales bacterium
CTCGGTCGCCGATCTCGCCTCGCTTATCGACACGTTCAGCCGGCGCGGGGTGGCACTTATCAGTGCAGCCGAGTCACTGGACACCAGCAGCGCCGGCGGGCGCCTCGTGGTCAACGTGCTGGGCGCCGACAGCATCCGCGCCCTAGTGCGACGTCGGGCAGCGGCCGTTGACGGCATCGCCGGCAGGATCGGCGGGCACTCACTCCGGGTCGGCAGCGCGCGCGAGCTCGCAGCGGACGGCGCCAGCGTCGCGGAGCTCCAGCAGGCGGGTGGGTGGAAGTCGCCCACCACGCCAGGGGTCTACATCAGGCGCGAAGCAGCAGCGCGGGGTCCGGTAGCCCGGCGGCGGTACAAGGTGGGCGAGTGACGCCCGACCAGCGTACCGCCGTCGCCGAGCAGCTCGGCATCTCGCCGTCCGGTGCTCGCCGGCCTCGATGATACCCTTCTACAGCACGCGGCCAAGGGGAGCTCCGCGCCGAGGGCGACGCCGGGGGTAGACACTACGGAGGGAAGCACCGGGCGCCCGTCAGGTGAGCGTCAAAGGTAATTCGCAGGGACGGTCTACGCGGCGAGCAACAGCCCCTCGGCGACGGCTTGTACCGTGGCGGGCGCGCTCTCTCAGCCTCCGCTCCTCCGGGTCGGCTCCGCGCAGTCGCTCGCAGCAGGCGGCGCCGGCCTGGTCGAAATTGCAGGAAGCGGGCGATTGACAGGCGCCGACCATGCCGGCGCACTACGCACGGCACCAGCTCGCAGCACGCGGCGCCGTCGCCAAGCTCCGCTACCAGGCGGGCGCATCGGCGCCGCGGGATGACGTGCACCGATGAATGAGTGGTTTGCGACTGTCGGGGCGTTGTGGTTGGCGGCTGCCGCGTCGCTGGTCGCCATCTTCCTCGCCGGTGCGAATGGCGTGGGGTGGTTACGCCGGAAGGTCGCCGCGGCGAAAAAGCGCCGTGCCCGTGAACGCAACCTTGATAGCCTCGGAGAGATCGAGCGGTTGGCATACGGGTTAGCTGATCAAGGCGCATCGCCACGCGAGATAGCAAGGGCGCTCGGGGTACGGGTGTCGTCAGTACGACGCGAACTGCCTGATGACTACCTGCGTCAGTTTTCCCGCTCGGGTCGTCGTAAACGGGGCACGGCGCCGCCGTAAAGCGGCCGAGCGGGGCGCCGTCGCCAGGCACCTATAGGCGTCCAGCAGTGCTTTATTCTGTGGGGTCGATGCCGACCGCCTGACGCAACTGACGCAGAAATGCCTCCAGTTCCACCACGCGAGCTTCCGCCACTCGGCGCGCAGCCGATTCTTGCGCGAGGCGTGTCTCTACCTCCCGCCGCGCCTGCTGCTCCTGCTCGGCTCGCCGCTGCGCCGCGTCCGGCGTCTGACAGTCTCCTGGATGGGTCGACCGGGTCAGGTAATTGCCAGTGGGGTTGACGCCACTATGGGCTATGGCTACCAGTTCGTAGCCGTTGGCGTCCTCTTTGTTTAGCCATTCCTGCCCATTGTTGGAGCCTGCAAGCTTGACCAAGTGCCAGCACTTGCCATCCCGGCCCTCGGCCCCAGCCACGGTCGCCGCCGCCGCCACCATCACCACTACCGCAATCAACCTTGCCATCAAGTCCAGGATACAGCCGGGGGGGCGCCGGCCGCCAGGGATCGCGCTCCAGTGCCGATACGGCCGGCGGATCGGCTCCGCCAGGTGGTTCCGCGAGTGTCGAAAGCGAAGTCGGTAGCGATCACTGGTGGAGTCAGGACCGGCCAGTCGGCAGCCGGGTAACGACGCCCTCGCACGGTAGCATCGTGCCGGCGCACTCGGGGCAGGGATCGTCTACCGTTATGTCCTCCTGACGGTAGATCGCGCCGCACTTCGTACACTTCGGCGCCCCGGCCATTAGGCGGCGCAGATTACGCATCCCCTCTTGCAGCGCCACCCGTATTTTTTTTGCCCACCGGGGCCGGTCATGCCGCCAGGGTAGCCTCCGCCTCCCGCTCGCGCCGCTCGGCATCGAGCGCATCGGCCAGGGCGGTGCGCACGGCCGCCGGGTCAGCTCCCACGGCCTCCGCCACTTCGCGCGCCACCTTCGCCCACCGCGGCGGTCGTCGCCGCGACCGGCGAGACTCCGGGCACTGCTCGCACTCCCGTACCATCCGGTCCCGCTGGTCCGGTCGCAGTGCAACGGCATCCTTGTTTGCGTGGCTCCGCGTCCGGTACCTGCCCGCGTCCATACGTGAAAGTGCTTGTCCATCGAGCCGATGATAACCGGCAGTGCACATTTGTCCTACCAGGCGGCACGGATCGCGTCGAAGCACCCCACCCCATGGAATCATGCCCGGAGCGGAGCCGAACGCCGTGAGCGGGCCATTTTGGGCGATCTTGTGAGCACCATCTTCCTCGTGCGGTCAGCGACTCCTTCACCAGCATCGTGCTCATCGTCGTCTCCGACAGCATCTTCCTTCAACAGCATCTTGGTGGTGGGGTCCGAGCACGTACCGGTCGAGTCAGCTCGGGCAGGTAGAAGTCGAGCAGGTCCATCTCGTCCATCACCGTCATCGAGAACAACGCGGTGCTGTTCATGTGCACGCTGCACCGAGCACGGCGCCTAGTCGCAGCGTTGCCGCGTCGTAGGCGCCACGGGACAAGTCGGCGTCGATCTCGGCCAGCCGGCGGACTATCGCCAAGCGGCGCGCTACCACGGAGCGGCGCGACCATGCAAACCGGG
>JAKZWC010000011.1:0-6686 GCA_047515735.1 Spirochaetales bacterium
GGCGAGAAAGAGTGCATCTGGGCGCGCGCCTACGATCGGCTCAAGCCCTACGGCGAGGAGCAGACGCTGCTCGACGGTCCCGCGATCCTCAAGAACGGTGCCCTGCAGGGCACCAGCGCCTGGGTCAACACCTACCTGGAGCGCGACCATTTTGCGCGCGGCCGGCCGACCTCCGAGCCGGACCTGCCGCCGGCCAAGGACCAGGCAACCCAATGAGCGACCTGAACAGCGATGCATTCAAGGTAATCGGCGAGAACATCCACACCACCCGCGTGCTGCGCCGCAAGGGCAAGCGGATCAGCGACCTCGGCGGCGGCGTCCAGGCGGTCAACTATCGCACCAAGGCGGGCGAGGTGCGCTATCTGCTGATCCCCGACGAGTTCCAGAAAACCCAGGATTACGAAGAGGGGCGCGTCAAGCACGTGCAGATCGCCGTGCGCGGTGCCATGGCCGGGGGCGAGCAGGCCGCCGAGGGCCTGCGCTACCTGCACCGTCTCGCCGAGCGGCAGGAGGATTCCGGCGCCCACTTCCTGGACCTCAACGTCGATGAGATCTCGCTGCACCTGGAGCAACAGCAGGGGGCGATGCGCTGGCTGGTGAGCACCATGAAACAAGCCAGCCGGCTACCGCTGTCGATCGATTCGTCCAACGTGGACATCATCCGCTCCGGACTCGAAGCGTCGAGCGACGGCGCAGCCGCGGGCGGTCGCGGCCTGCTCAACTCCGCCTCCCTGGAACGGCTCGACGCCCTCGACCTGGCGCGTGAGCACGACGTGCAGGTAATCGTCACCGCCGCCGGCGAGTCGGGGATGCCGAGCGACACCGGCGAGCGGGTCGCCAACGCCTCGCGGGTGGTGGACGCGGCGCTGGCCAGGGGGGTCCCGGCGCGCGACATCTACGTCGACCCGCTGGTGTTTCCGATCGCCGTGGACCAGGAATTCGGCAACCACTGCCTGGAGGCAATCCGCGCGCTGCGCGACCGGTACGGCGCGGAGATCCACATCACCGGCGGCTTCAGCAACGTCTCGTTCGGGATGCCGGCGCGGCGCCTTATCAATGACGTGTTCCTGCGCCTGGCGATCGACGCCGGCGCCGACAGCGGCATCCTCGATCCGGTGACCAGTCACATTGACGCCGTGCTGGGGCTGGACCGCTCGGCGCGCCCCTACCGGCTGGCCGAGGACCTGCTGCTGGGCGCTGACCAGTACTGCGTCGCGTTCATCCGCGCGCACCGCAAGGGGGAGTTGATCAGCAATGACTGAGTACCAGGTGCTGGCCTGGCGCGGCATCCCGGCCCAGGCGCGGGTCTCCGCCGCCGGCAAACGCATCTCCGGCCAGCTTCCGCCGCGCTACCAGGAAGAGATTGACCGCGTAGCCATGGAGGAAGGGCTCTACGGATCGGACGACTACCTGGAGCATTGGAAGTGGGGGCCGCGCCAGCAGCGCGCCGGCGACCCGCAACAGGTGCTCGACGCCGTGGTGGCCGAACTGGTCGCCGACTGGGACCGCAAGCTATTCGGCGCCCCCGGCCCCGATTGATTTCAGCCGGCGCTGGATAGCCGCAGCTTCCTCAGCCGCAGCCGCGGCTCCAGCACGGTCGCCCGCCGCCCGCCGTATCCCGGCAAGAGTGCTGAGCCGGATCGTAAGCTCGCGCATCGTCTGCGGCGTTTCGCCCAACACTTCTACCAAGCGGCGACAGAGCGTGAGCGACTCCTCCATCGCAGCCGCTCCCTCTTCGCTGTTGCTGTCTTGCAATACGCTGCCGAGGCCAGACAGGCTCATCGCGAGATCGACCAACGCTTGCGGGCTTTCCCCGAAGTCTGCAATTCGACGGCGGCGAAGTGCGACCGATTCCTCGTATGCCGCCACGCTGGCTGGCATGTTTCCGGCCTCCCTCTGGCCCCTACCAACATTCGCCAGACTGATCGACAAGTCACGCAACGTCTCCGGAGTTACGCCCAGATCTTTCTTCAGTCGGCGGGCCAGGGCCACAGACTCGCTGAATGCCTCCAGACCGCCTGCCGAATCGCCGGTTTCTTGCCGGAGTTGCCCAACATTGTTCAGACTGCTTGAGAGATCGCGCAGCGCCTCCGGTGTCTCGCCCCGTGTGCCCAGCAGGCGCCGGCGCAGCGCAAGCGCCTCTTCATGGGATGTCAAGCTCGACACCAAGTCCTCTGCCACCCGCTGCAGGAAGCCAACGTGATCCAGCGAGACGGATAGATCGCGCAACGTGTCCGGCGTCTCATCCTTCGCCACTGTCCGGCGGCGGAAATCGAGAGCTTCCTGATACGCCGCCGCGGCCCCTGCTAAGTTATGCTCTTCAAGGTGCACATTCCCCAGACCATTAAGGCTCATGGACAGATCCCGCAACGTGCTGAGCGTTTCACCGGTGGTCCCCAGCGATCTACGATTGAGCGTCACGGCCTCCTCGAATGCCTCCCGCGCCCCCGCGTGGTCCCCGCCTTCGAGTAGCCCGTTGCCGGCGTTGTTCAGGAGAGCCGCCAACTGACGATCCCTCGACGGAGACGGGCCCGTCTTTGCAATCAGCCGACGATACAGGGTGAGCGCTTCTTCATGGGCAGCCCTGCTGCGAGCCAAATCGCCGATTCGCCGGGTCACCCGCCCAAGGCCGTCCAGCGCGCCCACGAGATCCTGCTGCGCCTGCGGCGCCTCGCCCACCAGTTCCATCAGTCTGCGACACAGCTCGACAGCCTCTCCGTAGGCCGCTGCCGCACCCGTCAAGTCGCCACGCGCATGTTGCACCTCCGCCACATTACACAACCGTGCCTCCGTGTCGCGCAGCGTTTGCGGCGTCGCTCCATCGACCTGCAACAGTCGCCGGCATATGGTGAGGGATTCCTGAAACGCCGCTTCGCTGCCCTCCAGGTCGCCGGTGTCCTGCCGCAGCTTCCCGGCGAGGGCCAGACTGGACGCCAACTCGCGCAGCAGTGGCGAGAGTTCGCCAGCGCTCCTGACCAGCGAGCGCCGCAGATGAATTGCTTCCCCTACATGCTCCAGTGCCGCCGCGATGTCCCCCTCCGCGGTGCGAGACCGGCAGAGCCATTCCAGCGCCTCCGCGCACAGGCGCGCCGACCGTGCTCGCTGCGTGGCCACGGCTTTCCGCGCCAGCGCGGTCGCCTGTGCCGTTTCGCCTCGAGCAAGAAAGGCGTCGATCTCCCGAAACTGCATGCGAGCCGGCGACACGGGCTCACCGGCCGGGGAGCGCAGCCCATCTGTCGCCTCTATCTCGTCACCGCTATCGGCAGCAGACCGCTCGACACGCGCCGGCACCTCAATAACCACCGAGCGAATCGACCAAACGTCCGGCGCGGCCACGCGTGCCCTTGGTTTGACGGCGACGGGCGCTACCATCATCAAGCCACCCTGGAGGTGTCGTGACAGAGCATCACGCCGCTCGTTGAGCAACAACAACAGTTGGTCCCATGCCGCCGTCCACGGGCCCGGCTGATCAGCACACGATCGAAGAGGGTCGGCACGAATCGCCTCGACCCAGACCAGCCCCTTCGCCGTCATGGCAGGCTCGAACAACACCTGCAACAGCGAGCCCAACTCGTTTGGGCTGGGCGGCACCAAGACATGCACGGAGCGGGCCCGGTATCTCAGGAGGTGCTCTATTCGCGCGCGAAACGTCGCAGCGATCTGCGGCGACTGGCAGAAAACAAAGCCAAGCCAGAACGCGGACGCCCATTCAACCTGTCGGCGAAGCCGCTGCCACTGCTCCTCGCTGGCCCTATCCAGAGCTGCAATTCCATCATCGACCTGCGCGGCAGACTCGATCAACGACCACTCCGTTCTTGAATCACCCTAACCTGAGCTTTGACCTGATCGGCGATCAACGGATGAATATCGTACCACTCGTCGCCGTTCCGATAACACAGTGCCAGATGAGTGTCGAGGAACTGCGCCAGGACCGGCAAGCGATCGGCGCTTGACAACGCGATCTGATGGGTCCGCGAAGTCTCTGCCAACCACAGAGCCTCGTCATCAGCAATTGGAAGAAACTCCGTGCGTAGCTGATCTATGGCCGCGTCGACCGTACTGGCCGGCACCGGTGTGCCCTGGGCCAGCGTCAACACGCCAGCAACGAGTCGCAGCAAGTCTCGCAAGTGCCCACCGCTAGCGCAGATCAAACGATCGAGCGCGGCCCGATCAGCCAACAGTCTCCGCCAATCGCCTCGGGCCGCAACCACCTGCTCGATAACCCGGTAGTTGCGCTCGATCCTGGTGCCGGCTTGGTCGCGCAACTTGAACGCCGGCAGCACCTTCACACCGCCCGGCTCATACAGCGATCCAAGATTACCGTAGCTCACCTTTAGGTGCGGCGGAACAGTATAGATTACGTGCCACCCAGGAAAGTGCAGTTTGTCTGCGTGGCTGACAAACAGATTCTCGACCGAGCTTTGGACCTGGTGCGCATTCACCGTAGTACCGCGGATATGTTCAATGGAGTCGAGCAGCAAAACCAGTTCGACGGAGATGCTCTTGCGCCTTCTGATTGCATTCGTGCACATCTCGAAGTAGTCGTACACCTCGCTCATCAGAGTTCCCAAGTGCCCAGCCATTCGTTGCTGCACGAGCTTCTTGAAATCGGGATCGGTCTTCAGGCTTGTCTTGATCGACGCCGACACGCCGAGGGCGCCGGCCTTCAATTCTGAAATCTCTACCTTTCCATCGAAGAGACGTGTCAGCCGGTCGCCCCAGCTCTGCTTCAGGCCGTCCTCCAACAACCCTCGCCGACTGAGTTCCTCGTTTACCGCTCCGCAAATAGCGAGGACGAAGTCGGTCACGTCGAGAGGTGTCGACAGATTGAGGTACTGTTCCATGTCGCACAACAGTACGATGTAGTGGCTGGCCTCCAGGCGTTGCTTCAGACGCCGCAGTTCCGTGCTCTTGCCCGTGCCGCGGAACCCCGACAGAAGCTGCACGCTTTCGCCGCGAGTCCAGGAGATCGCCCGCGCCAACGCGTCCACCGGATCAAATCTGACCAACTCAGGATCCTGATACAGTGGGACGTAGCGCCTATCCTCAGGATCGAGAGGCCTTGCACTCACTTGCCGAAAGAACTCACCGAGGAATGCGTATTCTTCACGTCTCATACTTGGGTCTCAGTCTGCGAATGACTCAGGAACTCGACCAGCCTGGTCTTGCGCTTGGCGTGGGCCAAGTCGAGGGCGGTCTGTCCAGCGGCGTCGCGCTGGTTCAGGTTGACGCCGCGCTGCACCAGCAGGCGCACCAGCGGTACGCCGGCCCCCGAGTTGACGGCCACGTGGAGGGCGGTCTCCTCTCTCGTGCTCTGCACCTCGTTGGGATCGCAGCCGTGGTCCAGGAACCAGGTGACTCCCTTGAGGCTGCGCATGTTGACTGCGCAGCCCAGGGGGTTGTAGCCGCCGTGGTGCTCGGTGTTGCGGGTGCCGTTCATGGCGATGGCGTCGTAGCGCAGCAGCAGTTCCAGCACGCCGAACTGGCCATCGCAGGCCAGGTGGTTCACGGTATCGTCATCACCGAGGCGGCCGCCGCGTTGCAGGAGCAGCTCCACGACCCCGCCGTTGTTCGACCAGCAGGCGTAGTCCAACGCGGTAGAAGGGTCGGCGCCATGCTCGAGCAACAGCGCCGCGGTGGCGACCCGCTCCTCCTCCGTGTTGGCCACGGAACGTGCACAGTATTGCAGCGGCAGCCAGCTCCCGTCGCGAAAGTCGGCATCAGCGCGCGTGGCAAAGCCCGCGGATCCGGCCAGGATTGCCGCGAGATCCCCGTGTCGCGCAAGCACGGCCGCCGTGTACAGGTCCGGCTCGCGCGGCGCCAGCTGCTTATCCATACGCAGTCTCCCTCCTGTCGGATCTCCCGCTAGTGCAGCCCCTGCACGCGCCCGGTGCGGGTGTCCACGTCGATGCGGCGGAAGGCGGGGTCGGAAGCGGTTCCGGGAAGCAGCTTGATGTCGCCGGCCACCGGCACGGCCAGCTCCGCGCCGCGGTAGAGCAGCAGGTCGCGAATCGGCAGGGTCCAGCCGGTGGGCCGGCCCTTCAGCGCCGGATCGTGGCTCAGGCTGAGCTGGGTCTTCACCATGCAGGTGCCCAGCGCCGCCAACTCCGGATCCTGCTCCGCCTCTTTCAGCTTGGCCAGTGCCCGCGGCTCATAGCTCACCCCGGCGCCGCCGTAGACCTCGGTGGTGATGCGTTCGATCCGCTCGCGCTGCGGCACCGCGTCGTCGTACAGAAACCGCAACCCGGACGGCCGTTCGCAGGCCGCCACCACCGCCTCGGCCAGCTCGCGTGCGCCGGCGCCGCCGTGGCGCCAGTGGCGGCTCACCACGCACGGCGCCCCCGTTCCCGCCACCGCCGCGCGGATCACCGCCATTTCCTCCTCGGTGTCGGTGTGGAAGTGGTTGATGCACACCACGGGCGCCACCCCGCTCTTGCGCACCGTTTCCAGATGCGCCAGCAGGTTCTCCACGCCGCGCTCCACCAGTCCCGTATCGCGCTCGGTGTAGGCACGGTCGAGCGGCCGCCCGGGCACCACCCGCGGACCGCCGCCGTGCATCTTCAGCGCCCGGATGGTGCACACCACCACCGAGCAGTGAGGCACCAGCCCGCTCATCCGGCACTTCAGGTTCCAGAACTTCTCGAAGCCGATGTCGGCGCCGAAGCCGCTCTCGGTGACGTGGTAGT
>JAKZWC010000012.1:0-3717 GCA_047515735.1 Spirochaetales bacterium
GCGTTGGTCGCCACGGTCGTTCCGTGCACCAGCTCATCGACCGCGGCGGCGTCGACGCCTGCGCTCTCGAGCAGCTCTTTCGCCCCGGCCACGATCGCGCGACCGTAGTCGTGCGGACTGGAAAGCAGCTTCAGCGCGTGCAGGGAACCATCGGCGGCGGGCAGCACGACATCCGTGAATGTACCGCCGACGTCCACACCGACCCGGAATCGGGCCTGTGACTCCTCCATTTTTTCATTATGTGTCATGTATTTATACGCACCACTCACGATTGCGGTTCCCGCACCCGATTACGCTGCCGCAAGGATTCCGCAAGCAGCAGAATTGCAATCGCCATCGTGTCCGCGCCCGCGGCCTGGATCATGCGCGCCCGGCGCCGACCCGCGACGTGTCTCGATCCGACACTTTTCTCCCGAGCGTTCGCGCAGGGGTTTGTCCCGAGCTCTGAGAATTGTCCGGTAAGGTGGCCCCGGCGCTGGAACGGCTGGCGGCGGTGGAAGAGGTGATCGGCAAGCCGCAAGGGTGAGCTTTGTTCCCTTGTCAAACTGATTGACTCCCTATAACTTTACGCAGGTGGAGTCCGACACCCTGCGCCCGGCCGGGTGCAGGGTGTCGGATTTTCGGTCGCCGTCGTTCGGGGCACCAGCCACACGCGCAACACCACCGATACCAATCCTGATCCTGGAGGAGTGAGCGATGAGCCCGCATGACAAGCATGCTCCAGGGGAACTCGGCCAAGCCGAGGAGCCCCTGCAGAATGAATCCCGCAGAGACTTTCTCAAGACCACGACCGTGGCCGGGGCCGCGCTGGCCGCGCCCGCGATTCTCACATCGAGGCTCGCCAGGGCCGCCGACGGACCAGTCAAGATCGGTCATCTGGAGGACCTCTCCGGCAACCTCGCGGTGTATGGCCTGCAGAAGGACCACGCCGCCCAGCTCGCAGTCGCCGAAATCAACGCCGGGATGGCCCTGAAGGGCGGACCGGTCGGTTCGGGCGGACTGGGCGCCTTCGGCAACTCCGCCGGGCGTCCACCGCTGATGGGTGCGGGCTCGGGCGACCTCAACTATCTCGACAACGGCGGCGAGCGTTCCAACGAGACCGTGGCCTTCATCGAGGACGACGACATCCTCGTGGATTCCGGTGACGAGGGCATCCTCGGGCGGCCGGTGGAGCTGATCAACCTGGACGGCCAGTCCAACAACAACATCTGGCAGCAACTGACCCGGAAGCTGATCCAGGGCGACAAGGTCGACTGCCTGGTCGCCGGCTTCACCAGCGCCGAAAGAGAGGCGATTCGCCCGATCGTCGACCGCTTCAAGCAGCTCTATATCTACACCAACCAGTACGAGGGTGGCGTCGCCGACGCCAACACCTTCTGCACCGGAGCGATCTGCGAGCAGCAGGTAATCCCGGTGGTCGACTACATGGTCCAGAACTTCGGCCCGCGCATCTACACCATTGCCGCCGACTACAACTTCGGGCAGCTCACCGCCGCCTGGACCAAGGCGACCGCGCCGCTGGTCGGGGGCGAGATCATCGAGGAGGAGTTCGTGCCGCTCAGCGTCTCCGACTTCAGCACCTCGATCGCCCGCATCCAGGCCGCCAAGCCGGACTGGGTGTTCACCCTGCTGGTAGGCTCGAACCAGTCCAACTACTACCCGCAGGCGGCCGCCGCCGGCCTCGAATACCCGATGGCATCGACCGTGAACATGGCCCAGGGCTACGAGCACCGGCGCTTCTCCCCACCGTCGCTGAACCGGATGCACAACTGCGTCAACTACATCGAGGAGGTTCCCACCAAGCGCAACCGGGATTTCGTCAAGCGCTGGTACAAGATGTTCCCGGACGATCCCTACATCGGGCAAATGGCCCAGAACACCTATTTCTCGGTGCATCTGTACGCCAACGCGGCCCGGCTCGCCGGCACCACCGAGCAGGAGGCAGTCAAGCGCGCCCTCGAATCAGGGATGAGCATCGAGGCGCCCGAGGGCTCGGTGTTCATGGAGCCGGCCACCCACCACGCCGGCCACTACATTCGGCTGGCGGTCGCCGACGCGAATCATCACGTTCAGTTCCTCCGGGAATGGCCGATGATCACGCCCTGGTGGCTGCAACGCATGGGCGTCAACCTGGTGGGCAAGAAGGAGTACAAGCAGTACGTGCCCGACGAGGATCCCTACTTCACGATGTTCAGCACGTAGCGCCTCGTCAACCTGGCAAGACCATGCCTCCCGGCGCCCGGCGCCGGGAGGCGGGAGTGGACGTCATGGAGCTGGGGCCTATTGTCGTCAGCCTGCTGTACCAGGGGCTCGCCACCGCCGCGTTCCTGATTCTGTGCTCGATCGGGTTGATGATCGTGCTCGGCATGATGAACATCATCAATTTGGCGCATGGCGAGATCATGATGATCGGCGCCTACGTCTCGACCATTCTGGTCGGCCACGGCGTACCGTTCTTCGTCACGCTCCCGGTCTGCTTCGTCGCCGGCTGCCTGGTGGGCTTGCTGATTGAGCAGTTGTTCGTGCGCTTCCTCTACGACCGGCTGCTGTCCGCGCTGGTGGTCACCTGGGGCCTCGGCCTGATCCTGGCCCAGGGCGCGCTGCTGATCTTCGGTCCCTTCATGCCCTCGATCAAGATCCCGTTCGGCTCGATCCAGTACGGTGACTTCACCTTCTCGGTGTATCAGATATTCCTGATCGCGGTGGCGTTCGGGGCGCTGTTCGGCATGCACTGGCTGTTGCGCGCGACCCCGGTCGGCCTCAAGGCGCGGGCAACCATGCAGCAGCCCGAGATGGCGCGCGCCATGGGCATCGACCAGCGGCGGATGTATTCGCTGACCTTCGCCTTCGGGACCGGCCTGGCGGCGTTCGCCGGCGGCGCGCTGGCGCCGACCACCACCATCGCCCCGTTCATGGGCGCCCAGTTCGTCGCCCCGGCCTTCATCACCGTGGTCGTCGGCGGTACCTACAACATCATCACCGGCACCCTGTTCAGCGCCGGCGCGCTGGCCGCGGTGAAGACCCCGGTCGGCATGTTCCTCGGCTCCTTCGCCGGCACCGTCGGGCTGTTCGTCGCGGCGCTGCTGCTGATTCGGCTGTGCCCCAACGGGCTGTCCAGTATCCGGCTGTTCCGATCCTCGTCATGAAGCCGTTCTCACTGTTCCTCGGCCCCCGGGACCTGGGGCACGGCAGAGCCGCCTGCGTGGTCATCGCTCTGTTCGCGCTGGCGTTGCTGGCCTTTCCGGCGATGGTCGGTGACTACGAGGCGATGAATTTCGCGTTCTTTCTCCTGAACATTCCGCTGGGCCTGAGCGTCGCCCTGATTTGGGGCTATTGTGGGGTGCTCAGCTTCGGCCAGGTCGCATTCTTCGGCATAGCCGGCTATTTCTACGGTCTGGTGGCCGGCAACCTGGTCGGTGTCGTGGGTTCGGAGATCATCGGCATCGTCGCCGCGGTGGGCCTGAGCGTCACCGTGGCCGCGGTGCTGGCGTACTTCCTGTTCTTCGCCCGGGTGGAGAACTGGATCATTCCGGTAATTACCCTGGTGTTCACGCTGCTGCTCGAGACCTTCCTGTCCCAGACTGCCGGCTACCAGTGGCGGATCGGCGAGGTGCTGCTCGGCGGCTACAACGGCATGACCGGTATCCCTTCGATGCGCTTCTTCGGCGGCGATCCGTTGTATGGATACGGCTTCTACTACTACGTGCTGGGGTGTGT
>JAKZWC010000013.1:0-2538 GCA_047515735.1 Spirochaetales bacterium
TGGCCCGACGCCATGGGCGCCGCCTTCGGCGACTACGACCGGGACGGCGATCTCGACCTGTTCGTCACCGCCTACGCCGAAGCCCAGGGCAACCGGCTCTACCGCAACCTCGGCCGCGAGCCGCCGCGCTTCGCCGACGCCACCGCGACCATCGCCGCCGATCTCGCGATCTGGGCGTTCGCCCCGGCGTTCGTGGACATGGACGGCGACCGCTACCCGGAGCTGCTGATCGCGGCCGACTTCGGCACCAGCCGCTACCTGCGCAACGGCGGCGCGGGCAGCCACGAAGGCCCCGGGGCATTCGTCGACGCGACCGGCCCCTCCGGCACCGACCGCGCGGCCAACGGCATGGGCAGCGCCATCGGCGACTTCGACAACGACGGCCGGCTCGACTGGTACCTCACCTCGGTCTACGCCGACGGCGGCTCGGTGAGCAAGGACAACGGCAACATGCTGTACGTCAACCAGGGGGAGCACCGCTACCGCGAGCTGTCCGAGGCGGCGGGGGTCAACAACGGCGGCTGGGGCTGGGGAGCCGTGGCGGTGGACCTGGATCACGACGGGCTGCTCGACCTGGTGGCCACCAACGGCTGGGAAAAGCCCAACCCGGAAGGCCTCCTGGAATGGATCAGCGAGCCCACCCACGTGTTCCTCAACCGCGGCGGCCTGAGCTTCCATCACGCCACCTTCGAGGTGGGGCTGGTGCACCGGCAAGCAGGGCCGCGGGCTGCTGCACTTCGACTACGACAACGACGGCGACCAGGACCTGCTGATCGTCAACCAGCGGGGGCCGGTGAGCCTCTACCGCAACGAGCTGTCAGGTCCCGGGACCAACTGGCTGCGGGTGTTCGCCGATACCCGCGGCGCGCCGCACCTGGCACCGGACGGCCTCGGCACCCGGGTGGCGGTGCTGGCCGGCGGCCGCTGGCAGTACCGCGCCATCCACGGCGGCAGCACCTTCAGCGGCGTGCCCGAGTTGTCCGCCCACTTCGGGCTGGCGGATGCCGCCACCGTCGACCTGCTGCGCGTCACCTGGGCCGACGGCCGGGTGACGGAGCGCCGCGGCCTGGCGCCGAACCAGACCCTCGTGGTGCAGCCGGAGCCGCCGTACTGACCCGGTTCGGGTCCGCACTCGTCATCCGGCGCGGGTGGCTGCTGGTGCCTCGCCGCTTCCGCGCTCCTGCTCCTCGCGGCAGGCGGCGAACCAGTCGTGCCAGAGCCGGTCCAGCTCCCGCACGATGGCGGGATGCTCCTGCGACCGGTCGCGGCGTTCGCAACGGTCCTCCTCCATGTCGTACAACTCCCAGCCGTCGCAGCCGGGCGGTATTCGATGGCCGGTGTGCCAGCGCTCGGGCCCCAGGCTCACCGCCTTCCAGCGGCCCCTGCGCACCGCTCGGCAGCCTCTCAGCTCCCAGAACAGGGCGCGGTGCGGCTCGCGCTGCTCGCCGCGCAGGATCGGGGCCAGGCTCCTGCCGTCGGGCGGGGCGACAGGTTGTCCGCGGAAGCGGGCGGGATAGTCGGTGCCGGCCAGCTCCGCGAAGGTGGGCAGGAAGTCGATCACGTGGCCGATCTGGTGGGTCATGGCGCCGGGGCGGATGACGCCCGGCCAGGAGGCGATCAGCGGGGTCGCGATGCCGCCCTCGTGGTCGAATACCTTGTACTTGCGGAACGGGGTGTTGCTGGCGTTGGCCCAGGGCGCGTCGACGGTGGTATAGGTGTCCACGCTGCCCGGATCGCGATCCGGGGAATTGTCGATGTGCTCGCCGCAGCCGCCGTTGTCGGAGAGGAACAGCACCAGCGTGTTGTCCTCCGCGTTCAGCTCCCGCAGCTTGTCGAGCACGCGGCCGATGCCCCGGTCCATGCGTTCCACCATGGCTGCGTAGACCGCCATCTTGCGGTCCCAGCGCGGCTTGTCCGCGGCCTGCTCCCAGCTCCCGCAGATCGCGTCTCTTTCAGAAATTCCCCAGTGTGGTTGCACGATGCCGAGTTCGAGCAGGCGCCGGTAGCGCCGCCGCCGCACCTCGTCCCAGCCCACCAGGTAGCGGCCCTGGTAGCGGGCGATGTCCTCCGGCGGGGCCTGCAGCGGGAAGTGGGGGGCGGTGTAGGCGAGATACAGCAGGAACGGCCGCTCCTCCGCCCCGTAGCGGTCGAGAAACGCCACCGCGTGCTCACTGAAGGAATCGGTGATGTAGAAGTCGGGATCCTCGGGCGTGAACGGCTTGATCAGGCGCTCGTCGTCGCCCCAGAAGCGGCAGTCGCCGGGCGCCTTGTGCACCGGTTCCGGCTCGCCGGGCCGGCGCAGGCCGGGGTTGAAGTAGTTGCTGCCGCCGTCGACCAGGCCCCAGTAGCGGTCGAAGCCGCGCTCCACCGGCAGCTCGCCGGGGCCGTGGCCATTGTGCCACTTCCCGGACATCAGGGTGCGGTAGCCGGCGTCGCGCAGCAGCTCGGCGAAGGTGACGTTGTTGCCCCCGGCGCAGAGGCGGCCTCCGAGGTGTCCCAGCCCCACCTTGTGGCAGTACTGGCCGGTGAGCAATGAAG
>JAKZWC010000014.1:0-5370 GCA_047515735.1 Spirochaetales bacterium
CCTCCAGACGGCCTCCCGTAGTCCCTCGCGGGGACGTAAAACCGCCACCTCGGCGGACCAAGTCCCATGCAACATTGCCATCGTCGCCAGGCAGCGAGTCCGCGAGCTGCTGCTTCTCCGACGGCGAGCCTGCGACAGGGACCGAGACTGCGATCAGCAGACCGACAATGCCGATTCCGACCCCGCCACGCAGTGGTCTCATATTGGTCACCGCCGGGTATGGTAACAGCGGGCTTCGGGCTATCCTATTGGCATGCAGGAGGTGAGCGAAGAATGGCCAGGGTTGCGTTCGTAACAGAGCAGGGGGCCGCGCACCGCGCGCTCTACCAGGAGGCGATGCGCGACAACGCGCGGATAGAGGAGGTGGTGCTGATGGATCCCGAGGGCGCCACCTTCGAGGAGTCGCGGGGCGCGTGCGGCGCCAAGGTGAGGGCCGCGGAGACGACCGTGGAGGGACTGCTGCGCCGCGCCAAGCCGGACCTGGCGATCGTGTCGCTGATCGCGGCGCATGCACCGGCGGTGATCGAGCCGTTGCTCGACGCCGGCGTGCACGTGATGGCGGAGAAGCCGGCCTGTACCCATCCGGACCAGTTTGCGCGACTGGTGCAGGTGGCCGAACGGCGTGGCGCTCATCTGATGCTGGCGTTGGCCCAACGCTGCCAGCCGGCGAAGGTGGACGCCCGACGGATCATCGCCGACGGCGGCATTGGCTCGTTGTACGCCGTGCAGGCGGTGCAGGTGGACGATCAGGCGCGCATCCCCGGCCACGTGGCGACCGGGGACTGGACCTTCCGCAAGGACCTCGCCGGCGGCGGCCACCTCACCTGGCTCGGCATCCACGTGCTCGACCAGATCCGCTTCCTCACCGGCGCGGAGATCGAGGCGGTGCAGGCGCTAACGCCGGTGGTCGGCGGTCAGCCGATCGACGTGGAGGATCTGGCCCTGGTCAACATGCGCTTCGCCGGGGGCGCCCACGGCTCACTGTTCTCCGGCTATCTGATGGACTCGAAGGGCCATGCCAGCATTACCGTATACGGCTCCGCCGGCTGGCTGCGCATCAACGCCGCCGAGCAGGGGCAGCTCGAGTGGAGCGCCGCCGGTTCGCCGCGCAGAACGGTGCACTACTCGGAGCCGGGGGGCGGCTACAGCCGCTGGATGGAGCGCACCCTGCTGGCCGGTGTGGGCGAGGCGGAGCCGCCGGCTACCGGGCGCGACGGACTGGCCGCCCTGCGCGTCGTTCACGCCGCCTACCGCTCGGCGGCGGAAGGCCGCACGGTGGCGGTCGCGGGGTAGCGATACCATCCGGTGGCGGCCTGCGGCGAGACGCCTGCGGGTGGGGCAACCGATCTCCCAGGGTCAGCATCATGGAACGCCTGTGTTGTCGCGCAGGGCCTGTTCTTTGGACTGGCCGATGCCACGCAGGAACGAGGGGTCGAGCCACAGGTCGACGGCAGCCGCCTCGTAGCCGCCGAGTAGTCGGCCTTGCGAAGCCAGATCCTCGATTTGGCAACGCGTGAACCAGGCCACGCTGGCCGTTGCGAGCACGTCTCCGGCGGGCGGGGAGTAGCCAAATACCCGGCAGCGGCGGTCGGCTTCATCGAAGTCACCGAGGTAGCTCGCCCATGGCAGGTCGATGTGAAGGCTGCGCCGCGCCATGCCTTCCAGAGCGGTCAAGTGATTTGCTGCAGCGCTGGAGTTGTCTCCAGGCAACTCCCACGAGCCGAGATCCGTATCTGTCCCGCGGGAGTGCCGAGACAGCAGGAACTTGCCGTCACGCTCGACCACCAGGCGCAGCGCCGTGACCGGTTGCTCGCCGTGGTGCGGCAGCAGGGAGTGTCCACGACAGACGACCGCGCGGTGCGCCGCGTCGCTGAACACGATCGGTCCACAGGCGGGCGGAGCATTGCGGGCGCGGTACTTGTTGTAGACCCCCAGCCGGTTGTGGTCCGAGCGGTTCGCTCCGCCGGCATGCCAGGTGAACATGTTCATCAGCAGCAGGTCGCCGCGGCGCAGCCGGGTATCCACCAGCGGGGCCATGCTGTCCGCGCCGGCTCGTCGCACGCGCCGCACGCGACCGCCGGTCTCGATCACCCGGCTCAGCTTGTGCGATCCGGGCGCTACGAACAGGGGACCGGTTTGCTCATCCAGATCGACCAGGGACATGATCGCAAACAGCCAGTTGAGCGAGGAGCCGGCGTTGTGATAGGGCTTGTAGTCCTGGTGCGCTTCGGGGTGCGAGCCTGAGTAGTCACCCATCGTCCCGGCGGCCCCCGGCGTCTTGAGGTACGCCACGAACGTAGCCAGCGCAGCCGCTCCGCCGAGCAGTGTTTCCACCGCATCCACGATCCGCGGATCGCTCGCCGACCTCGCCAGCGCCGGGTCTTCCACCACATTGGTCAGCAACACGTAGCGACTCGCCGGCTGTGGTTCGCCATGGTCGCGCCGCACCGCCCGCAGCAGCGATTCGGTGATGGGTTGAAGCTCGGTCTCGCCGTAGAGGCCGGGGACCACGACGTACCCCTGGTCGCGGTAGAGCTGTACCTGACTCGGCGTCAACGCGTGCGCCATGGGCGCGTTATTCCGTGACGAACCGGGCACAGAATACCTTCATGTTGTCGCCGTAGACCTTGATCTTGAGATATCTGCCAGCCAGCTCGTGCAGCGTGCGGCCATGCTTCCAGCGCACGGCGCCGGCCTTGTCGTCTCCCGTCATCGGTATGCAGTCGGCAGCGGTATAGCCGGCGATCGGGGCGCTGTAGCCTGGGTTCTTCAGTTCCACCCGTACCTGGTTGGCGCAGCGAAAGTTGAGTTCCAGCCTGCCTCCCGGACACAGCACCGGCACCGACGCGAAGTAGCCGCCGAGCTCCGACTGCTGGCCCACCAGGCGCTCCGTGGGAAACCAGGCTCGGGCGATGCACTGCTTGAGGTGCCTGGCCTGCTCACTGAAGCCGCTGTCATGAGGATGTGGAGCGGCGAAGTAGTACACCCAGGTCTTGTCACCCTCCACGATCGGTTCGGACAGACCACAGTAGACGCCGCCGCCGTCGATGGCACCGAAGTCGCCCTGCTTCAACACGGCGCTCTTGCTCGGCAGGCGATTCCAGGACAATCCATCGGGGCTCTCCACCAGCTCCAACCACGACATCTGCGTGGTCACGTCATAGACGTTCAGGAACCCCATGCAGCGGCCGCTCAGCGTGAACGCCGACTGCTGGTAGAAGTTGGTGCCCTTGTTGTCCCCCGCGTCGGGCTTGAAGAGGACGTGCGGCTCGCTCCAGGTGATGCAATCCGAGCTGTGGCTGAGCATTCGAATACGATTCTCACCGTAGCGTTCCTTGAGAAATGCCAGATAGCGCCGGTGAATCGGGTCGTACCACAGACACTCCGCATCCTGGGTCGGAAACACGTGCCCGGTAAACCTGAACTCGATGCCGTCCGGCGACGTGAACAGGCATCCACCAGTGACCGAAGGGTCGTTGTTGTCCTGATGAAACACCAGCATCTTGTAGCGCCGCGACGGCTCCGGATCCTCCACATCCTCGATCACGGAAGGCGAATCCAGCAGAAACCCGTCCCAATCGAGAACGATGTTGTTGTCGGGAAAGGCCTCCACCAGGAACCGATTGAGCAGCGGACGGGTCCAGTTGCTGCCATCCACGCTTTCCGCGTAACACACCACCTTGCGCCACGGGAAGTGGGTGGTGTTGTCGATGATCGTGTCGCCCACCACCGCTTCCCGGCGAAATCCGGATTGATACCACAGCCGATACTTGCCGTCGACTCTCGATCTGACGATGCTGGCCCACTGGATGCCCTTCTGGACTTCCCAAGGGGTTTCCACCGAGAGCACCGGGGTCGCATCCTTGCGCAACGCTTCGACGTAGTCGTAGCTCTTGTGATACTCGGTGATGTTCTGGGGCGAGAACAGCACCTCTTTCAAGACCCGCTCAGGTGTCATCATGCTCATGTGGCGGTGTCCTTCGCCTGGCCGTCTCCCAGGGTCAGCCCGCAAACGGGCTGACCCTGCGCCCGGTCGTCGTTCACTCGACCACGAACACCTCGTTGGCTCGCTTGAGGTATTTCTCACCGCCGCCCTGGTACCACTTCGCCACTACTTCGTCGAAGTATTCCAGCGGCCTGATTCCCGTGATGATCTGTGCCGCCATCGTTTCCAGCGCCTCGTTCTCGATCTCCAACAGGATCGCGTCGTCGTTCTCGTCCAGGATCGGAAACAGCACCGCTGACGCGGTGTAGTTGTACACGTTGCGGTCCCAGCCCCCGCCGGGTCCCAGGAACACGTTCTCGGCGATCTTCTCTTCCTGGTTCGAGGTGAACGCCCTGAAGTCCTGATTCCACAGTCCGTCCAACGCGTACCAGTCCCAGATGTTGCCCCACTCGTAACGCAACTCTGGGCGCGCCACGATGGAGTAATCCAGGGTGCCGTCTTCACGCCACCGGTAGCCCTCTCCCTCGCGTCCCCAATGGGTCAGCAGATACAGCGCCTTGTCGGTGTTGAGATCCTGCCCAAGCTGCATGATGCGGTACATCTTGTCGCGGTCCTTTTCCAGGTGTACCCCAAGGGACATTCCGGTGCTGGTGATGTTGGGAAAGCGCAGATGACGGTATTCGTAGCCCTCCTGCCGCATGGGACTCGGAGTGACCACCACTTCGCCGTCGCCGTCGCCGTCGCCGTCGCCGGAGACTTCCCTGACGGTGTTCTCGAGACCCATGTAGAACCTGCCGAAGCCCACCCAGTTGTCCAGTATGGTTTGTCCCTCCTCGAATGTTCCAGCCTTCGCCGCGGCATCGTTGGTGATCCACTCGGGGTCGATGTATCCGCGTGCGTACCAGTCCCGCAGCACCGCCAGTGCGGCTTTGGTTTCCGGCAGCACCGAGCCGTACACGATCTCGCCATCCTTGTTGTAGTACTGGTTCCAGATGCTGCCGTGGGCATAGAACACCTCGCTGAAGCTGCGCGAGAACGTCATGCCACTCCCGGTATGCGGGTACTTGTTCGGATAGGCTTCCTTGAACGCCGCGAATACTTCGCTCATGCCATCGATCGTGGTGGGGGATTGCTCGAAACCGAGGTCTCTGAGAATGTCCATTCGCCAGACGTAGAAATGCACCGAATACTGACCCGGGCGGTACAGCAACAGCGGAAATACCTGCATGTGGCCGGGGTAGATGGAGGACATGTTGGAGATCGCTTCGTCACTCCCCAATGCACCGTGCAGCATTTCATAACCATGGGGCCGATGCTGCTTGAACTCCTCCATGGTAACCCTTGCGGCGCCCTGTTGAACCAGTTTCGCGGTCCGGTCTCCCGCCCCGTAGAAAATGTCCGGCATGGTCCCGGCGGCCAGCAGC
>JAKZWC010000015.1:0-24069 GCA_047515735.1 Spirochaetales bacterium
ACGATCTGCCGGATGGGGTAGAGGGTGCCATCGATGTCGAAGACTACGGCGCGTAATGGGGGACCAAGGAGAGTAGCCATAGCGTGTTTCGGGGCGGAAACCTTAACACAGGGCGCCACGTCGGTTGACCCAGCCGCCAGGCCTGCTGGCCGGCATTTTCGGATCAGTCATGCGGGACGCGCGGAGCTATCTCCCTCCCGGCTTGATCTCGTAGGTCCGCCGCCCACGCGCCTCGGCCTCGCAGTCGAACCGCATTCCCCGCGCTGCGCTGAGCACCGCGCTGTTCAGCTCGCTGTTGCCGCTCTTGACGATATTCACGCCGGTGACGAGTCCGCTGGCATCCAGTCTGAATTGGACCTCGATATTGTAGGTCACACCGCCGCCGGAGATGCCGGAGACATCAACCTGCGGATCCACCAACGGCTCACCGCAGCCGTCGCCGTTGCCGTCGTCCCACACCACGCCCGAGGAGCCGCCGCCGAGCGCGCTCCCGCGCTCCGTACCGTCGGCGAGATAACCGTCGTCGGGGGCGCTGCCACCTGACGGGCTGCCCGCCAACGTTTTGTCGATGCCGGTCATCCTCCTCTCCGTGGCTGCCTCGTCGAAGGAATCAGCCGGACCGCCTACCGAGGGGCGCTGACTCTCCGAAGAGACCGGCGCCGGCGCCCTGTCGGCCGGCGCCGCCACCGGCGCGCCGAAGTTGGTGGGTGCCTCGCCGGCGTCGGGGGTCGGAGCCAATGGCTTGAGCGCCGCACGGGCGAGCGCTTGCGCGGCCGCGGCAGCCTGCTCGCGGGAGACCGCGGGCGGAGGTGGCTCCCGGTTGGCGATTACCGGCGCCGGCACCGGCTGCGCGGGGGCCGTGGGCTTGGGCGCGTCCGGCAGCTGGGCGCTGGGAGTCTGGGACGCGGCCGGTGGCGTCGGCACCGGCTGCGAGCGCGGCTTCGCGACCGGCTTCTCCTGAGTCGTCACCGGCGCCTTGGCGGTGGGCTGGGGCGTCGCAGCAGGAGCCTCCTCCTTACGCGGCGTGGGTGCCGGCTTGGGGGAGGGCTTCGGCGGCGCTTCCCGCTCCGTCTGCAACTGCACCGTGAGCGGGCCGCGCGGCTTGTTGTTGGCCAGCGCAGCCGCGTGCAGCTGCACCGCGATAAGCACCACCACGTGCAGGATCACGGCCACCAGGAGGGCGACCTTGAGCCGCGCGTTCAGGCGCGGATCGTGCCATAGGACGGCGGTGGTCATGACCTCCCTGGTAACGGCGAACGCGGATCCCGGGTGCGCAGGCTGGCGGCCTGGAAGCCAAGTATGCGAAGCACGTCGAGCACGTCCACCATCAGGTCGTACGGAACCGAGGCATCGCCCTCCACCACCACCGGATGCGCACTCGGCGACTCGCCGCCGATGTTCTCACGCAATGCCACGTCCAGGCTGTCGATGTTGACCTGGCGGTCATTCACGTAGATCTCGTCGCGGTCGCCGATGGAGACCACAAGCGTCGTCAGGGCGACCGGCTCGGCCGTCTTCGAGGCGGGCAGCTCCAGATCGATGCCCGGCACGATCTTGAACGTCGTGGACACCATGAAGAAGATGACGAGTTGAAACACCACGTCGATCATCGGCACCAAGTTGACGCTGTTCTGCGGCTTCAGGCCGCGGCGGGGCCTCATCTGACCGCCGACGCGTGGGGCAGCGCTGCCGCGTTGCCATAGGGGGCAGTGGCGGCACCGGGCTGTGGCGTCGCTGCTCCGGGATGGGGCGCCGCTGCTCCACTGTGAGCGATTGCCACTCCGGGATGCGGTGCCACTCCGGGCTGCAGTGCCATTCCGGGATATGCCGCCATTCCGGGATATGCCGCCACACCGGGATGCGGTGCCGCCACCCCCGGGTGCGGTGCCGCTACTCCAGGTTGTGGAGCGGCCACTCCCGGCTGCGGCGCTGCCACTCCGGGTTGCGGTGCCGCTACCCCAGGCTGCGCTGCCGCCATTCCGGGATGCGCGACGCCTGCCCCGGGTGGCGGCGTGTCGGTCTCGGGACGAGCCGCCTCCGCGCCTGTCCGAGCGGTCTCCACAGCGGATTGCGCCGTCTCCTTGCCGACTATCGGGGTTCCGGCAGCCTGCTCGACCGCCACCAGCATCCCCACCAGCTCGCTGACGCGATGCTCCAGTCGGATCATGCGATGACTCACCTTGCTGACCAGGAAGTTGTAGAAGATGACCGCCGGTATCGATACGACGATACCGGCCGCGGTGGTCAGCAGTGCCTCCGAGATGCCCCCTGCCAACAGCGAAATGTCGGCGATGCCCCCCATGTCACCCAGCACGCCGAAGGCACGGATGTTTCCGGTGACCGTTCCGAGCAGGCCCAGCAGCGGCGCGATGTGCGCGATCGTGCCGAGCGCCGAGAGAAACCGTTCTTCTTTCGGAATCTCCATGTTGGCGGCATCCAGGATCACCTCCCGCAACTCGGTCGTCGACGCATGACGATGGTTGATCCCCACCAGCATCAGCGAAGCGAGGGCCGAGGAGGGGTGATCTTCGCAGATCGCGAGCGCCTGTTCGTAGTGCCCCTGGCGCAGCGTCGAGGTGAGCCTCTGAAGCAGCTTCTGCTCATCGGCACGGCGGCTGCGGAAGTACAGCAGGCGCTCGATCACGATCACGGCGGCGACGACTGAAAGCATGACGATAAGCATCATCACCACGCCGCCCTTCTCGATTAACTGTAGCTGGATGAACTCCATCACGGTCGTCTCCACCCTTTAATGCTCGGTCGCTTTGCCTGCGCCCTACAACGCCAACTGCACGGATACCGCGGCGCCGAACCCGGGCCGCAGATACGGCGGCCAGTCCCTGCGCGGTCCGTCGGCGAGTTCGAGGATGTCGGTCAGGCTCAGCGTCACCGTCGTGGCACCCTGCCGCCAGAGGCCCTCGAGCTCCACCTCCGGCACCTGCAACCCGAGTTCCGGCACGTGATCCATGGTGGCGTGCAGGCGTACGCCCAACCCGCCGTCGGAGGTACGCGCCTCGACCTCCAGCTCCGACTGCAGCAACGGCGCAAACTGACTGACGTGCTTGCGCAACACCTCGCCGCTGACGTTGGCGCGGATCTGCAGGGTGTCGCCGAAGCCCAGCCCCAGCCCCAGACCCGGCACGAAGCTCAGTTCCACGGGCCGCTGATACAGGTCGTACAAGTTGCGATGGTTCCGTTCCTCATTCGGCCACAGTGATGCCGAATGGGTTGCCAGCCGGGTGGTCGCCACGATGGTCAACTCGCTCAGTCCGGCCAACTCGCCCAATCCGAACTGGGCGCGCCCGAACGCGAACCAGCCGTCGTCGTCAACTACCCTGTCGGGCTCCACGTAGGAGTAGCGTTCGGTGACCGATCCCACCCCCAGCTCGCGCACCTCGAAGCCGCCCGCCAGCCGGTACGTGAACCACGAGGCCGGAGTCCCGCTGATCACCGCCTGCGGCACGAAGCGGTGGCCGTCGAAGTCCGTTCCGTCGTCGGAGCGCCACGACCAGCCGAGGGAGAGCTCCAGACCGGTCTGGGCGCCCAGGTCGATGCGGCCGGTGACGCCTGCGTTCACCTTGTGCCGGAGGAGTTCCTCGCTGGCACGTCCCAACTCGGCGTAGCGCCGCAACAGGTAGCGGGCGCTGAACTGCAGATCGATGGGAGCGGTACTCCAGTCGAGCACCAGCTCCGGAGCCGCCCACAACTCCGAGTGCGTCTCGGGGTTGCGGCCGGTCAGCGTGGTGGCATCGGCCTGCAGCTCCAGCGCCGGCGTGAGTTGAATCAAATCGCCCAGCTGAATGCGGTAGCTGGCCGCCCCCGCCACCGCCTGCGACTCCGCCGCGTTGCGCCGCTCCGACTCGTCGATTCCGTTCTCCTCGCCCTTTGGCAGGAAACCGAAACCATGCTCCGAGTTCACCATGCTTGCCTCGGCGTCGAACTGGCCGCTGCCCAGCCCCAGGCCCACCGCACCTGCCAGTTCGTGGCGCTGGGTCTTGGCACCCTCTCCGGGACGGCGGTGATTGCGTATCCCGTCCCGCAGACTGTGGGTGAACACCAGCGAGAAGTCGCCACCGGGACCGGTACCGAGCACCGACAGCCCACTGTCCAACTGCGCCAGCGGCAGTCCGGCGGGAGCGTCCTTGCCGGTGCTGACCGTGGTGCCCACGCTGACGTAGGTCTCCGCCACCAGCGTGTGCGCCGGTCCTTCGTCGTCCGTCAGCGCGAACTCCATGGCCGGGGCGGCCACCGCGGTGCGCAGGTCGATGTCGAGATCGCCCGCCTCCGGCAACGGTGGCCAGCGCTCGGGCGCCACCACCTGGATATCCACCGGCAGGGCAACCTCCAGGCCGCCCGGGGCTGGCTCGTCCAGCTCCAGCACCACCGTCGGCAGGACGATATCGTCGTCTTCGACCTCGCTCACGTCCTGCTGGCTCGCCACCCGGCTTATGGGAGCGCCGACCAGCATGAGCCACGCCAGGCAGCCGCCTACGATCCGGCTGCCGTTACCACGCCGTCTTCTCCGCGTCATGGTCAGCTCGCCCCTCTCAGCAGCGCTGCCGCCTGCTTTGCCCAGTCGCTGCCGGGAAACGAATCCTCCAGCCGCTGCACCAGCCCGGCGGCATCGTCGCGCCTCCCGATCAGCAACAGCACCTCCGCCGCGCGCACCATCGACCGGGCCATCAGCTCGCGGTCGTTCTCTGCCAGCAACGCGGCTTCCAGGTAGTGATCGGTGGCTGATACCGGATCGCCGGTGCGGCGGTAGTACTCGCCGGCGAGATATTCGGCCTGGGCGGCGGTCTCGGAGTCGCCGTCGTACTCGGCCACGTCCATCAACATCGCCAACGCCAGCGCCTTCGGCTGATCCACGTCGACCACGTAGATTCGCGCCAGCTCCAGCATCGCCTCGCGCCCGTCGCGCGTGTCGACCCCACCGGCGCCGATGACCGCCATCAGCGACGCCTCCTCCTCGGCGACGCCGGAGGCGACCAGCCGCATCTCCTTCAGCCGTGCCTCTCCGAGCTTGCCCACCGGCTCCTCGCTGTAGCGCCCTGCCAGCTCGCTCAGGTAGGCGATAGCCGGCTGATGGTCATCCTGGGCGGCAAAGCCCTCCGCCGCCTGCAGCAGGGCGTTGGGGCGGAACGTGCTGTCAGGGAACTCGTCGATCAGCAATTCCCACAGTAGAATGGCGCGCAACGGCTCGCCGGCGCGGGTGCTCGCGACCCCGCCCCAGTACAGGGCGCCGTCACGGAAGCGGCCATCCGGATACTCGGTGCGGTAGGTGGCGAATGCATCCCGCGCCGCCGCGGCGGCGTCCTGCTCCAACAACAGTTCGGCCCGGCGGAATGCGGCATCCTCCGCCAGCGGACTGGTGGGATACCTGAACATGACGTCGGCGTAAGCCTGCGTGGAGGCCTTCAGGTGGCCATCCAGCGCCAGCACCCCGGCCAGCTCGAAGGTGGCATCGGCAGCCTCGTCGGAGCGCGGAAAGCGGGCCACCACCTCGCGGTACTGCCGCTCCGCAGCACGCAGGTCGCCGCCGTTGGCCAGACTGCGGCCGGCAAACAGACCGGCGCGCGCGGCGCGTGGATGGGCGCCGCCGGCGGCGCGGGAGAACGCCTCCGCCGCTGCCGTGTAGCTGCCGGTGCTGAAGGCCGCTTGGCCGGCAAGGAACGCGGTGTGATACTCCAGTTCATGCCCGGGATACTGCTGATCCAGGTCGGCCAGCAGGGTCCCGGCCACCGCATAGGCGCCTTGGCGGTAGTGCGCCGCGGCGCGGTAGTACTGCGCGTAGGGCACGATGTCGCCGAGGCCCTGACGCTCCGCCAGGTCGCGTGTCACCGCTGCCAGGGTGTCGGCCGCCGCGGCATGCTCGCCGCGTACGACGTAGGCCAACCCCTTCAGGTATGAGGCCAGCACGAACGCACGGGGCGCGCGGAAGCGCAGCGCGGGCACACGCTCGGTAAGCGCCGTAGCCGCCACCAGCAGGTCCTGCCACTGCTCCAGGCGATACAGCAGACGCAGGTGGTCCACCCGCGCAGGGATGTCATCGGGAAACCGATCCACGTAGTTGCGGGCGCTGCGTTCCGCCCCCGCGGTGTCGCCGGTCCGCCACAGCAGCACCGTCTCCAGCCGCCGCAACTCGCCCCTGCGCGCGCCACCGTCAGCCTGCGCCGCGATCACGCGCACCTGCCGCAACGCGTCGTCGTAGCGGCCCTGACGGTACAGGGCGTAGGCCAGCAGGTAGCGCGCGTGCTCCACCTCGTCGGTGCCGATGCTGGAGTCGGTCGCGGCGCTACTGACGAAGCTCTCATACTGTTGCGCGGCGCCGGCATAGTCCTCCTGGCGCAGCATCACGTCACCGAGACGCAGCACCACGGGCCACGGGTCAGCGGCGCCGCGCTCCTGCTGCGAAGCGAGCACGCGTGCCGCCTCGTGCAAGCCCTCGGCGTCGGATTCGCTGAGGTAGGTCTCGGCCAGATACAGCACCGCCGCGTTTCCCACGTCGCTGTTGATCCCCAGGTCGGCGGCGCGCTTCAGGAAGAAACGTGCCAGCTCGTAACTGCCGCGCCGGTAGTTTTCGATGCCCAGGCGCAGCCAGAAGTTGGCGAGCTGGTGCGGGGAGTCGCGAAAGCGCAACTCCGCGCCCAGGGTCACCGAGTCCATCAGATCGAAGTCACCGCGCCGCTCGGCGGCGATGAACAGCCTGCGCAAGGCGACGGAAGCGATGCTGTCATCCACTTCCTCCGCTTCGACTATGGCGGTATAGTCGACTTCCGCCGCAGGATACTGCTCGAGTTGCCAATATGCTTCGGCACGATAGGCCAGGTACTCGGCACGCCAGCGGGCGTCGATCGCTTCCGGCGGCTGCTGCTCCATCAGGCGCAGAAGCTGCTGGTAGCGCCCCTGCACCGCGTATACGTAGCCGAGCAGAACCGTGCCGTAGGCACTGGAGTCGGACTCGATCGACGGCTCCTGCAGCCGTTCCAGGGCATCGGCCGCACCGCTGAGGTCACCGAGCGCGACGTCGGCCAGAGCGAGATAGAGGAGCGCCCTGGGCACTAGATCGGGGTCCTCGGACTCGGATACGAACGCCCCCAGGCTGGCGGAAGCGCGATCGTACTGCTCCAGCTCGTACAGCGAGACACCGGCCCAGAAGTTTACGAACGGCAAATAACGGGTGCCGCGATGGCGGAGCTGGACCTCCTCGAAGGTGGCAACCGCGTCGTGGTACCTGCCGAGCTGGGTCTGGGCCACCCCGACGCGGTAGGTGGCGTCGGCGCTCAACTCCGAGAGCGGATAGCGCTCGAGAAAGTCCTGATACGCCTCCAGGGCAAAAGCGTAGTTGCCGCCGCGAAAGCGTTGCTCGGCCTCGTTGAACAGGTCGAGCTCTGCGCTGGCCGCACCCGCCTGCAGAGCGACGGCGGCGAAGATACCGGTCAGCCAGAAAACAGCCGGACGGCGGACGCCGCGCGGGCTGCCTTGGTGCTCGGCGGAACATACGGGTGATGGCTGCACCATAGTAGTCTCTGCGCCGGCGGCGATACGCGGACGCAGACTCGGTCCTCCCGGTCATCACCCCTGCTGGACCGGAGAACGCCAACGTCGCGGTATCCCGCTCACGTTATCGCCGCCGGGCGCCGGTCAGGCGCCTGCCACTGCTGTCCCCTCGCGACGAAGTTGGTCAGCAGACCAGCAGGGTGTGGTCGTCGATCCTAGTAACGGCAGGTGGGAGGCGTTGCTGTAGGGTCGCCGGATCGGTGGCGTAGCGTAGAGTATTCTCCACCGCCACCGGCGTGCCAGCGGGCGTGCGCCTGGCGCCCGGCATGAGCAATGTGGCGGGCCCGGCGGCCCGGCTCAGCGCGCGGAGCTGGCGCGGAACTCCACGGTCAGCGGGACCTCGGCAAACCCGAGCTCGCTGCGGATGCGGTTCTCGAGAAACCGCCGGTAGCTGGCACCGGCACCGCGTATCTGGTTGACGAAGCATACGAAGCGGACCGGATTGGTGCCGGTCTGCGTGGCGTAGCGCACCCGGATCTCGCGTCCGCGTACGGTGGGTACGTACTCCTTGGCCCAGCGCGCCAGCGCCTGGTTGAGCTTCGCCGTAGGTACCGTGAGGCAGAGCTGGCGATGCAACGCCACCGCTTTGCCAAGCAGCGCCTCTACTCCGTACCCGGTGCGACCCGACAGCGGCAGCACCGGTGCGAAGCCCATGACCGGAAACTGGAACCGGATCCGGTCCACCATGGCTGCCAGCAGATTCGGTCGCTCGTCCAGCAAGTCCCATTTGCTGAGCGCTACCAGCACCGCCACGCCGCGACGGATGGCAATGGCGGCGATGCGTTTGTCCTGCTCGGAGAGGCCCTCGGCGGCATCGACCAGCAGCAGGGCGACGTCCACCTCCCCCAGCATCGCGGCCGTGCGGTTTACGGCATAGTACTCGACGTCACTCCCCACCTTGGAACGGCGGCGCATCCCCGCCGTGTCGATTATTTCGATGTCGGCGCCGCCATGGCTGATGCGGCCTGCGAGCGGGTCACGGGTGGTGCCGGGCGCGACGTCGACCAGCGCGCGTTCCTCGCCGAGAAGCCGATTGAGCAAGGTGGATTTGCCCGTGTTGGGCTTTCCGGCGATGGCCAGGCGAACCACCGGCGTCGAAGCGGGTGGCGCCATCGCGCTGGGCACCGCGTGCGCGCGCCGCAAACGCTCCGCCACTGCAGCCTGCAGATTGGCGACGTTGCGCCCATGTGCCGCCGACACTCCGACTACCGGCTCGTAGCCCAGACGGTAGAAGTCCCACACCGCTGATTCGCGCCCGGCGTGGTCCACCTTGTTCACTACCAGCACCACACGGTCGCTCAGCACCCGCAACCGCTCCGCAAGCTGCTCATCCTCGGGCATCAGGCCACCGGCATCTACCACCAGGAGCACCGCAGCCGCCGTCGTCGCTGCTTCCATGGCCCGCTCGCCGACCGTGCGACCGAGGTCGTCCGACACGACTCCGATGCCGCCGGTGTCGACCAGCCGCACCTCCATTCCCCCCAGCCTGGCGTGCTCCTCCACCACGTCACGGGTTACCCCGGGGGTAGCGGCGGTGATGGCTCGGCGGCGGCCGAGCAAGCGGTTGAAGAGCGTAGACTTGCCTACGTTGGGGCGGCCGACGATGGCCAGGAGTGGCAGGGACTGCGGCGCTGACATGCTGATGCTCCACCACAGCACGGACCCCGCGACCACGTCAACGCGTCGCCTCCGGATTCCATGCGGCGCTCGTTCAACGTAAGATGCCGCCATGCCGATCTAGAAGGTTGTCGGGTTACCGACTGGTTCCTGGACCGCCATGGCTCGCAAGAAAAACCGCAGAAGCGTCCGCGGCAAGGCCCGCCGGCGGGCACGCAAGAAGGTACCGCTCGGCGTTCTGCTCTGGACCGCACTCATCCTCTTCGTGCTCGTAGTGTTCCTCTTCAACCGCGTCGCCATTCGCGACGTGATAGACCGGACGGAACTGCTGACGGTGCTCCAGCACAGCGTCGACAACGCCATGGGACTGAACCAACCGGCGGCGGACGCAGCGCCTCTGCCGGAGGTGACGAGAAGTCCGCTGCCGCCTGCCACGGCCGATGATACTGTGCCGCCACCGGGGTCACACCGCGACGAGACGCGGCCCCAGGTAGTCGCAACGGACCCTGCTCCCGCGAGCGAGGCTGCATTGCCGGCGGCCGCACCCGCGGCGCCGAACGAGGCTGCCCTACCGGTCGCCGAAACGACGCCCGCGACCGCTCCGGCGCAGCAGGATGCGAGCCCGCAGCCAACCGTCCCGAGTGCCCGGCAGCGGCGCCTGTTCTTCGCCGCGGTGAGCGACGCCGGGGACATCGCCGTCACCGGAGTGATGCGCACCGTAGACGAAACCACGTCGCCCCTCACCGAGACCTTGAAAACGCTCTTCGCCGGGCCCGACGCAAGCGAAGCCAACCAGGGCCTCATCACCATGATTCCCCCTGCCGCAACCTTGAATCGGGTCTACGTGAGCGAACGGATCGCCTATATCGACGTGAGCGAGAGCTTTCGCTTCAACCCACTGGGACGCGAGGGCCTCGACGCCCAACTCCGGCAGATCGTGTTTTCGGCAACCGAGTTTCCCGGTGTCGAGATGGTGCAGATTCTGATCGATGGCCAACGGGTCGACTTCCTCGGGCCCGAGGGCACCTACATCGGAGCGCCGATCGGCCGCGCCATGTTCTTCGGCGACCCGCCGGCCCCGTAGTCGCGGCCGGCTGCCTTAGGCACGGCCGGCTGCTCCGGCGACTGCTGCAGTTCCCGGCGCAGCGTCGCGACCGCGTCCGGCCACGCCGCTGCCGCTGCCGGTATCGGGCCGGCCGCCAGCAACGCCAGCACCTCGCGGTTGCCGCGGCGACCGCGCACCGGAGCCGGCGTGCAGCGCTGTACCGCGACGCCCTCGGCCGCCAAGTCGCGCATCAGCGCCGCCACCACGGCGGTAATGGCGTCCGTCCCGACCACTCGGCCGTCAAACCGGGTCCGGGACTCACGGGGCGCGGGCGTTGCCGCCAATTCGAACTGCGGCTTGATCAACGCAACCAGCCAATTCTCCCCGGTCAGCCCCAGCAGGCGTGCCGCGGCCCCGCGCAGTGAACGGAACGAGAGGTCGCATACCGCTCCGTCGGGTGGCGGCTGCAGGCTGTCGCCGGTGAGGTGCATCACGTTGGTACGCTCGTGGACGCTGGTGCGTCCGTCCCGGCGCAGCCGATAGGCCAGTGCTCCGTGCACCACGTCGACGCAGTGCACGTGGCGCGCCCCTTGGCGCAACAGGCAGTCGCAAAAGCCGCCGGTGGCGGAGCCGGCGTCCAGCACTACCTTGCCCGCTATCGGCACCCCGAAACGGATCAGCGCGTGCTGCAGCTTGTAGCCGGCGCGGGAGGCCAGCGGCGGCTCCTGAATACGCTCCACCAACGCCGCCGCCGCAATCAGCCGCCGCGGATCACGGACGCGCTCGCCGTCCACCAGTACCTCGCCGCACGCTATGGCGGCGTACCATTGCTCCCGGCCGCGGTCCGGATACAACTCGCAGAGCCGGTCGAGGAGAGTTCCCCGTCGTGTCCTGGCAGGGTGGGCGGCGCGCCGCCGCCGGTCACAGCTCGGAGCGCTCATGCACCAGTTCTATGGCGCTGGCCTTGCCGCTGGTGCGATCCACCGTCACCAGAGCACCGCAGATGTCGGCCGGCCCTTCGTCCACCTCCATCTTCAGCGGCATCTGAGTCAGGGAACGGCGCAGCACCACGTCGGCCTTCATGCCGATCACGCTGCCCCGCGGTCCGGTCATACCGAGATCGGTCAGGTAGGCAGTCCCGCCCGGGAGAATGCGTTCATCCGCGGTCTGCACATGAGTGTGGGTGCCTACGACGGCCGACACGGTGCCATCGAGATGCAGCGCCAGGGCCTCCTTCTCTTCGAGACTCTCCGCGTGCATGTCCACCACCACCAGCGGCGTGACCTTCCGTATCTTGGCCACTTCCGCCTGCGCGACACGGAACGGGCATCGCAAGGGGGCCATGCCGACGCGCCCCTCGAGATTCAGGACGCCGACGGTCACGTCAGCTACTTCCAGCAGGCACACCCCCTTACCGGGCACCGACGGCGGATAATTGTGTGGTCGCAGCAGGCGAGCATCCGACTCCAGCCGTGGCCAGATCTCGCGTTGCTGCCAGATGTGGTTACCCGACGTCATTACGTCGATGCCGTAGCCGGCCAGCTCATCCGCCTGGGCAAGGGTCAAGCCGAATCCCGCCGCGGCGTTTTCGACGTTGGCAATGACCAGGTCACAGCGACGCCGCTTTCTGAGCTGCGCGAGATGCAGAAACAGCGCCCGCATACCGGCGGGGCCGACCACATCGCCGATCAGCAGGATACGTAGCGGCTCGGGCGCGCGCGGCGGGGTGCTGGTCGCGCCCACGAGGTACTGATCCAAGATCAGGCGTGTGCGCCACGCGCCGCCGCGCGCAGTCGCATTGCGCCCGACCCGCACAGCTCAGCGCGCATATTCCACGACCCGTGTTTCCCGGATCACCGTCACCTTGATCCGACCGGGATACTTCATCTCGGCCTCGATCTGTTTGGCGATCTGCCTGCCCAGGTCGCGCGCCCCATCATCCGACACCCGGTCGTTACCGACCATCACCCGGAGCTCGCGGCCGGCCTGGATGGCGTAGGTGCGCTCGACTCCCGGGTAGTTGGCGGCGATGCGCTCCAGGTTCTCCAGGCGCTTGAGGTAGTTGTCCAACGATTCACGCCGCGCGCCCGGACGGGAGGCCGAGATGGTGTCGGCGATCTGCACGATGATCGCCTCGACCCCCTGGGGCTCCACGTCGTAGTGGTGGGCTCCGATTGCGTTGCACACGACCTCGTCCTCACCGCAGCGGCGGGCCAACTCCATCCCGATAACGGCGTGACCGAGGTCCTCGTCCGCCTCGATCGCCTTGCCGATGTCGTGCAACAGCGACGCTCGCTTGCTGAACTGGATGTTGCTACCGGTCTCGGCCGCGATCATCGCTCCCAGCATTGCGGTTTCCCTGGCATGAGCGAGTTGATTCTGACCGTAGCTGGTGCGATATCTCAGGCGGCCCAGCGTCATTACCAGATCATGGTGCATGCTGGGAATCTCCAACTCGAGCAATACCCGCTCGGCATCCTCCTCGATCGACTTGTCCAGGTCGCGGGTTACCTTGCGCACGATCTCTTCGATCCGCGCCGGGTGGATGCGTCCATCCGCGATCAGCCGCTCCAACGCCAGCCGGGCAGTCTCCCTGCGCAGCGGATCGAAGCAGGAGAGCACTACCGCCTCCGGGGTATCGTCGATGATGATATCCACGCCGGTGAGGTTCTCCAGGGTGCGAATGTTGCGCCCCTCGCGACCGATGATCCGACCCTTCATATCATCGTTGGGCAGATTCACCGACGCTACGCTGACCTCTGACGTGGTTTCCGACGCCAACCGCTGCATGGCGTTTACCACCACGGCTCGAGCCTTGCGCTCCGCGGTCTGTCTTGCTTCGTTCTCAATGTTGACGACCAGAACCTGGGCGTCCAGACGGGCCTCGTTCTCGATGCCGCGAACAAGGATCTTCTTGGCGTCCTCCGTGCTCAGTTTCGATACCTGTTCCAGCTTCGTGATCCACTCCTCGTGAGAGTGGCCGACCTCGACCTCGCGCTCGACGAGTGCCTCTTCACGAGCGACAAATGACTGCTCCTGGCGATCAACCGCCTCCTGCCGCTTCTCTAGGTTCTCTTCCTTTTGCAGCAACCGTTGATCGAGACGCTGGACCTCGCTACTGCGTGTCCGCATGTCCCGATCCAGCTGATTTCGTTCCTGCAAGATCTCATCTTTGGTCTCCAGGAGCGTTTCGCGCTTCCTGGCTTCTGCGTCCTGCGTCGCATCCTTTATGATCCGTCGCGCCTTCTGCTCAGAAGACGCCAGTTCAAGCCTGGCGTACAGCCAGCGTACGAGGCAACCTAGTCCAATTCCAGCGGCGAGAGGAAGCAGAACCCATAGTATGGCCTGCATATTGTTCCTCCACCAAGTATTTGACGTCTACCAACCTACTGTTGGCCCTGGACCGATGTCAAGGTGAGCCCCGCCGCCGCGACGCCGCGCGGCTTCCCCCGCTATGGGTACAGGTTGAGCCGAGTGATCAGAGTGGTCAGGTCCCAGGCACCGCCGGGTGGGGCAGCGGTGGGTGGCGCGACGGCGGCCATCAGCAGGTAAGCAGGCGCGGCGTCGAGGATGGCGGGCAGAAACGCGAGCCGGCCGCCGGCACCCCACTGCACCGCATCCAGACCGGCGGCATACCGCTCCCAGGCGCCGCCCGCGTCCCGGCTATCCACCACCAAGTAGCGCCGCGACCGCAGATGGTCGTCGTAGACCGGACTGCCCGCGGCCAGCACGAAAGATTCCGGCAGGACGGCTAGGGATCCTACTGCCAGCGTCATGCGACAGGCGGCATCCTCCTGGAGCAACATCGCCGCTCCGGCGGCATCGAGCGACCGGCGGACTTCCTCGAGCACTTGCGTTCGAATCACCGGCTTACGCGAGCCGGGATACCGGGCGAGCAGTTGATCATAGTGTATCCCCTGCGCCGTGACGCAAATCCTCCACTCCTGCCGGCGCCCTGCCGCGGCCAACTGCTCCAGCTTGTCGTCAGTTATGGCACCTTCCGCCACTTGGCGCAGGGAGGGGCGCAGTGGAGGCCCGTACAGCTCTTTTCGGATTCGGTAGACCCCGCCTTCAAGAGCAACGCTGCGGCGGGCGGCGGCTACCGCCTCGGCAAAAGCGGCGGCTTCGTATACGGTCGGCGCCCTGGCGGGCGGCGTCTGCGACGCCGAGCCCGGCCGATCTTCCTGCCGTCCGACGGGCGGCGCAGCAGACGCCGCAGTGGCCTCCCGGAGCGCCGTCGACGCACCCTCGGCCGTCCGCGCACCACCGGTGGCGGACTCCGACCTCCGCTCCGAAACCGCGCCCGCGTGCGTGTTACCGAACTCGCTACCGGCGACCGTCGCGGCTATCGGCGTGCCGATTGCGCCGGCCAGCGTCTGCCGAATCAGCACGTCGATGTCGCTGCCGGCGAGCGGCGGCGCCATACCCCCACGTGCGCGCTGCTCCATGATCGCGACGACCTGTTTCCATGCGTCATCCAGCAGGGCGGCTCTCCGGCTCCGCCAGCGGCGCGTTCCCCGGCCGAGTCCGCGACACAGACTGCGCTCCACCTCCCTGCGGCGGCGGTTAAGCTGGTCACGCCAGGTCGGCGTCTCGAGCCCGCGCGCGGTACCCGCCAACTCGGACCGCAACCGGCGCTGGAACTCGTCGAGGCGCCGCGCCAGCTCGACGCTGCGCCGCGCGGATGCCGGCCTCGTGAGTAGCAGGGTCAGCGCCGCGCCAAGTGCCGCTGCCACTACCCATCGCACCGGCGCAGTCCGCTGCTCGCTTACTGCGGTATCTGCCTCGGCACCCCACCACGGAAAGGTCGCCGCTACCGCCACCGGTAGCGACAGCCAGAGCACTATCCTGAATACTCTCGCGGCTGCAGCCCTACGCACTGACAATGGCAGCCGCCCAGTTCAGCGTCAGAAGCGCAGCGAGGATGGCGATGCCGGTCGCCGTCGACCTGGCGGCAGCCACCGTGGGCAGGCTCGTGCTCACGTTGCGCTGGGCCTCCAGGAGCAGACCGTCGAGGCGTCCTACCGGATCGCGCGCCAGCAGCTTCACGTCCGCCTCGAGCAGGTAGCGCACGTAAGCCAGAGTCAGGGTGAGCAGCCGGCCCAGCCTGCCGGGCAGATCCAGGTCGCGGCGTATCCCGACTTTCGACAGCAGCAGCAGGCTGGTAAGGCTGAACGCCTTGCTGACTCCGACGCTCAACGCGCCTTCGGTTACCGGAAAGGCGCCCAACTCCAGCATAACCCTCCCTCCGGGAGCGGCAAGATTGAACGCCACCACTGCGGCAAAGAACGTGCCGGTGCGCCCCCACCGCACCCGCCGTTGCGTGCCCACCACCAGCAGGATCAGCACCAGTAGCAGCAGGGCGCGGTTGAGCGGACCTGCGGGAAGCAGCATGGAGGGTGCCGCCGCAACGGCCCATACCAGCAGAGCACGAGCGGAGAGGCGCTGGTCGAGCCAACTCGTCGAACTCGACGACTGCCGCCCCGACGGCGGGCCTGCCGCCCGCGCGCTCATCCTGACCCGCCGGAACCTCCGCGTGCCGCCACGCTAACGCCCGGGGATGTCGGTCATGGAGTGGCGGTGGTTTCCTGGCCCAGATCCACCAATTCCAGCAGCACCATCTCGGATGCGTCACCGTATCGCTTACCCAGCTTGATGCGCCGCGTGTAGCCGCCTGGACGGCCAGCAAACCGCTGCGCAATGTCCGTGAACAGTTTCGCCAGGACTTCCTGGTCATGGATGCGACGAGCTACCTGACGGCGGTTGTGCACGGTGTCCACCCGGGCCCGCGTAATCAGCCGCTCCGCGGTGCGCGCGATTTCCCGCGCTTTCGCCTTGGTGGTACGGATTCGCTCATACCGGAACAGCGCCATCACCATGCTTCGGTGCAGCGCCCGACGATGGCTGGCCTTGCGATCCAGCCGGTTGACGCCGATTCTATGCTTCATGACTTGGAGTCTCCACCGGAGTTGCCGTTGCAGAGTCGCCGGAATCGACCATGTCGGCGGCAGCCGCCTGCCCCGCCGCCGTATCATTCGAGCCGCTGCCGTCAGCGTCAACCGCCGCGTCTCCGCCGCCCTCGCCTCTCAACTCGGTCTTGAGCTCAGCGTAGTCACTGATACCGAGACGCAGATTGAGCTCCGCCAACTTCGACTTGATCTCATCCAGAGACTTGGTGCCGAAATTACGCGTCTTCTTTATCTCGTCCTCGGTCTTCTTCACCAAGTCCCAGATCGTGTGAATCTGTGCGTTCTGCAGGCAATTGCTCGAACGAACGGACAGCTCCAGCTCCTTCACCGGGGTATTCAGCAGGGCTCTGACGCGCTCATCCTCTTCATCATAGGAGTCTTCTTCACGTCCCTCTTCTTCGTCGAAGTTGATGAATACCGTGAACTGCTCCTTGGCAATTTTGGCCGCCGCCGCCAACGCGTCTTCCGGCGTCAAAGTACCGTCGGTGGTAACTTCGAGGATCAGCTTGTCGAAGTCGGTACGCTGCCCGACACGGGTATTCTCGATTGCGTACTTGGCCTTCAGGATGGGCGAGTAGATGGCATCTATAGCGATAGCGCCAACCACTTGGATGTACTGTTCGTGACGCTCGGCGGGAACGTATCCGCGCCCCAACTCGATCTGGATTTCGAGCGCCAAGTTACCGCCCTCCATCAGGGTGGCCAGCTTCAGCTCCGGGTTGCGTACCGTGACCTGATAGTCTACCGCAATATCGGCACCGGTAAGCGCGCCGGGCCCCTTCGCCTCCACCAGGATGGTCTTCTCCTCCAGGTCGTCGGTAAGAGCAATCTTGAGTTGCTTCAATGCGTTGATGAAGTCCGGGGTATCCTCGACCACATCGGGGATCGAGTCGAATTCGCTGGACAGCACGCGGGGCACCCCGTCGGAGTCGTAGCTGGTTACATGAATGGCCGACACCGCGTAACCCTGGATCGATGAGACCAGGATCCGACGCAACGTGTTGCCCACGGTTACCCCGTAGCCACGCTCGAACGGGTAGGCGACAAAACGACCGAAGCTGCGGTCGACCTTGTCGTGCTCGAAGGTGATGCCCTTGGGGCGCTTCAGTCCCTTCAGGAGACTCTTACGCGGCATTTAGACCTCACTTCGAGTACAGCTCGACGATGAGCTGCTCGTTCACGCCAGCCAGGTCGCTGACATCGCTGCGTTGCGGTATAGCCCGTACGTGGCCGGTAACGGCATCGGGATCGACCTCCAGCCAAGGCACCACGCCGGAACGCGAGTATTCTTTGAGCCCGTCCTTGATGACGGTCAACCGCTTGGCCCGTTCATGCACCGCGATCGTATCGTTCTCGCGCACCAGATAGGACGGAATCGATACCCGCCGTCCGTTGACCAGAATGTGGCCGTGCGAAATCAGTTGCCGGGCCTGTTTCCGCGACGAGGCGAAGTGCAGCCGGAATACTATGTTGTCCAGCCGCTTCTCCAACAACTTGATCAGGTTTTCGCCGGTCACGCCGCGGTCCCGCGCCGCCTTCTGAAAAAGGTTCCTGAATTGACGCTCGAACATGCCATACATTCGCTTTAACTTCTGCTTTTCACGCAATTGCACACCGTAGTCCGACACCTTCTGCATGCGCGCTCGAGGGCTCTTGCCCGGCTTGCCCTTGCGCTTGGTGATCTGACATTTGGAGCTATGGCAGCGATCCCCCTTGAGAAACAGCTTCACACCCTCAACCCGGCAAAGCCGGCACGACGGTCCCAAGTACCTACCCATGATTGGCCTCTCTCACACTCGCCGTTTCTTCTGCGGACGGCAGCCGTTGTGGGGTATCGGAGTGACGTTGCGGATCGCCCGTACCCGTAGTCCCAGCGCACCCAGCGAACGAATTGCAGACTCGCCACCGCCGCCCGGTCCCTTGATGTAGACGCTCACCTCTTGGAGACCGTACTCCATCGCTTTGCGGGCCGCCGTTTCCGCCGTAGTCTGGGCGGCAAACGGCGTCGACTTCTTCGCCCCCCTGAAACCCAGGGAGCCGGCCGACGCCCACGAAACGGCGTTGCCCATGAGGTCGGTAATTGTGACGATCGTGTTGTTGAAGGTAGCCTGAATGTAGACCTTACCCTGGCTTACCTGCCTTCTCGCTGCTCGTTTAGCCATGTTTCTCCGTTATCTGTAGTTGCTTAGGGCAGCCGGCTACTTGGCCGACGGCGCCTTGCGCCTGCCGGCCACCGTCTTCCGCTTGCCCTTGCGAATCCGGGCGTTGGTACGCGTGCGCTGACCTCGTACGGGGAGGCCTCGGCGATGGCGGATACCACGGTAGCAGCCGATATCCATCAATCGCTTGATATGCATCGACACCTCGCTGCGGAGCCTTCCCTCTACCTGATAGTCGTTCTCGATAACCTGCCGTAGACGGGTCACCTCATCCGTGGTGAGTTCGCTCATGCGGGTCTGCGGATCCACCCCCACGGCCTCACAGATGGTGCTCGCCGCCGACCGTCCAATGCCGAATATGTAAGTAAGAGCGATATCGACGTGCTTGTTGGGTAAGTCAATCCCGGCGATTCGTGCCATCTGGTCCTCCTGTTGAACGGTACCTCGTGGCGCTAGCCACGAGCACTCCCCCGCTGCCGCTGCTTGTGCTTGGGATTATCGCAGATTACGCGAACCACACCGCGACGGCGGATCACCTTGCACTTGTTGCACATTTTCTTGACGCTGACGCGGACCTTCATGGTGTCGCTCCCTGTGCCTGCCTGACCTTGCGAATCATTTGTTCTCGAGGATCATAGGTTGCGCGACCGGATACGGCCCTTCCTGGTCAGTCCTTGATGGTGATGCATCCTAAGATGCCCTTCGATCTGACTCATCGTATCCAGGTCCACCCCGACCATTATCAGCAGAGATGTGCCACCCATCAGAAACGCGACCGACGACGGGAATGCGAACAACGCCTGGATAACGGAGGGGATAATCGCGATGAACGCCAGAAACAACGCTCCGGGCAGGATGATGCGGTTGAGGATACGGGTCAAGTACTCGCGCATGTTCTCGGAGCCGATACCGCGAATGGAACCACCGTTCTCGCGAATCTGGCGCGCGATCTCGACCGGGTTCAGCGTCACTTGCGTATAGAAATAAGCGAAGAAGATGATCAGCAGAGCGTAAATGATCACATAGGGCACCCCGTTCGGGCGCAGCCACGCGGCAAACCGCGACAACCAGGCCTGACTGCTGCCCAGGTTCTGGGCTATCTGCAACGGGAAGATCAGCACCGAAGACGCGAAGATTACCGGAATGACCCCGGACGGATTGATCTTGAAGGGCAAATACGCGTTCTGCGCGCCATACACGCGTCTCCCGACCACCCGTTTGGCGTAGTTGACCGGGATCTTGCGTTGTCCCTGCTGTTCGTACACGATCAGTGCGATAACGCCGACGAACACGCCGAATACTACGATGGCGTACACCGGATTCAGATCCTGGCGCTGGATCTGGGTGATGATGATCCAGATGGCATTTGGAATCCTGGCAACGATGCCGGCAAAAATCAGCAGTGAGATGCCGTTGCCGATGCCGCGCTGGGTAATCTGCTCACCAACCCACATCAGGAACACGGTACCGGCGGTAACCGTGATCATGGCGATTATGGTATACGGCACGCGCGCCATGGTAATGGCATCGGGAATGGAGTTGGCAAACTCGGTCAGGGTGAAGGACTGGACCAGACATACCAGGACCGTGCCGTAACGGGTGAAACGTTGGATACGCTTCCGGCCCCCTTCCTCCTCCGATATCTTCTTCAACTTCGGGAACACCATCAGCAGGAGCTGCATGATGATGGACGTGGTTATGTAGGGAACGATGCCAAGCATGAACACCGAAAAATTGGTGAACGCGCCTCCCGAGAAGAAATCGAAGTAATCGGTTATTCCGACCGTGCCGGAGCTTTGCTGGGCGGTAAAGAAGGCATTCAGGGCGGTTACGTTGACACCGGGAATGGGGAGCACCGCGCCAAGCCGGAACACCAGCAGCATAGCGACCGTAAACAGAATCCGGTCGCGCAAGTCCTTGATGCGGAATATGTCGACCAGGGGGTTCGAAGCCATGCCTTGCTAAACCAACCTTACGCTGCCGCCGGCGGCTTCGATCTTGGCGCGAGCGCAGCCCGAGATCTGCGCCACCCGCACCTCCAGGCTGGATTCGATGTCGCCGTTACCCAGGATCTTGACCGCTTCACTCGCCTTCTTGATCACGCCACGCTCGGCCAAAGACTGCGCCGACACCGTAGCGCCGGTCTCGAACTGTGCCAGAGCCTCCAGATTGATCACCGTGTACTGCGAGCGAAATACACTGTTGGAGAATCCGCGTCTGGCGATGCGGCGGTACAAGGGCATCTGGCCTCCCTCGAACCCGGGCCGCACGCCGCCGCCGGAGCGCGCGTTCTGCCCCTTGGTGCCACGACCGGCCGTGCCTCCACGGCGGCCCCCGGCGCCGCGGCCCACGACGCGGCGCGAGCGAGTAGCTCCCGCCGGCCGGCGCGGTCCGTCGATACTCACGACTCCTCTCCTGTGGCGGGTTCCACAGCAACCAGATACGAGACCTGCGCCACCATTCCGAGGATCTCCGGGCGTGCCGACTGCTGCACCGTCTGGCCTACCCGACGCAAGCCCAAAGCCGCCAGAGTACGTCGATGACGGGGCTTGCGCCCCAAGGGACTACGCATCAGCCGGATGCGCAGTAGGTCCGGCACCGGCTCGCTCACGTTCACCCCCATAACTCGCGTACCGTCTTGCCGCGGTTGGCGGCGACGGTACGGGCGTCCATGAGCCGCTCGAAGCCGGCGAACACCGCCTTCACGATGTTCATGGGGTTCTGCGAACCGAGAGACTTGCTCAGTACGTCGGTCACTCCCGCCGCCTCCATCACCGCGCGAACCGGTCCTCCGGCGATGATGCCGGTACCCTGCGCGGCCGGCCGGAGCAATACGTTGGAGCCCTTGAACACGCCATTGACGGCGTGCGGCAGGGTCGAACTGCGACGCGGCACCTGTACCATGTTGCGCCGCGCACGCTCAGTGCTCTTACGAATGGCATCCGCCACGTAGTTGGCCTTGCCAAACCCGTAGCCCACCCGGCCCTTGCGATCGCCGACTACCACCAGTGCCGAGAAGGAGAAACGGCGACCGCCCTTCACCACCTTGGCAATGCGGTTCAGACGCACCAGCTTCTCGAACATGTCGCTGTCGCGGCGGTCGTTGAACCCGCGGCCACCCATCCGACTACTCATAACCTTATTCCCGCCTTGCGTACGGCGTCCGCCAACGAGCGCACGATGCCGCGATAGGAGTATCCATTGCGATCGAATACCACCCCGGAGATCTGCCGTTCGCGCAGCCGCTCCCCGACCGTCGCGCCGAGACGGGCCGCACCGGCAACTGTGTTGTCGATGTCGCGCAACGTACGCTCACGGTTGGATGCCGCCACCAGGGTATGGCCGCGGAGGTCGTCCACGACCTGCACATAGGTATAGCGATTGCTCTTGTACACCGTCAGCCGCGGCCGTTCCTCGGTGCCGCGCACCCGCTGCCGGATGTGCTGCTTGCGCCGCAGCCAACGCCGACGTTTGGCGGGTGCTGCGCTACGGCCCGTTCCACCACGATTCATGCGCCAGCCCCCATCGCCTTGCCCGCCTTGCGGCGTACATGCTCGTTGTCGTACCTCACGCCCTTTCCCTTGTAGGGCTCAGGCGGACGGAAGGCGCGGATCTCTGCGGCCACCTGCCCCACGGCCTGACGGTCAGCGCCGGAAACCACAATCCGATTGCCGCCTTCCACCTCTATGGCGACACCGTCGCGAAACGGATAACTGACAGGATTCGAGAAGCCCAGGTTGAGCACCAGCGTAGTGCCCTGGACCTCGGCACGGTAGCCGACACCGTTGATCACCAGCACCTTGCGAAACCCGTTGGACACACCGGTCACCATATTCCAGATCAGCTTGCGGTACAGACCGTGCAACGCCTTGGTACGCTTGGCCTCATCGCCGCGCGTAACGGTGATCTGGTCTTGCTCCAGACTCACGTTGATATTGCCGCTGGTCTGCAAACTGAGGGCTCCCTTCGGCCCCTTGGCAGCGACGTTGTTGCCCGCGACAGTGACGGCAACGCCCTGCGGCACGGTCACCGGCACCACCCCTATCCGCGACATACGCCTACCATACGTTGCAGATCAACTCGCCACCGGACTTGCGCTCCCGCGCCCTGCGACCGGTAGTGACCCCGGAAGAGGTCGATACCACCAGCGTGCCGTAGCCATTCCACACTCGCGGCATGGTGCGATACCCGGAGTAGATGCGCCGGCCCGGCTTGGAAAGCCGCTCGATCCCCTGGATGATCGGCTTCAACTGCCCGTCGTACTTGAGAAACACGCAGATGCTGGTGTGCCCGTCCACGTTGATCTTCTTGAAGTTCCTGATATAGCCCTCGATCTTGAGAATCTTGATGATTTCCAACTTGACCTGAGACGGCCGGATGTTGACACTCTCGTGCCCCGCAGAACTCGCGTTCTTGATCTTCGCGAGCATATCGGCAATTGGATCGGTAACAGCCATCGGTTTTCCCTCGCTACCAACTCGACTTCGTTACGCCGGGAATCTTACCGTTGCTCGCGAGGTCGCGGAAACAGATTCGGCAGAGCTCGAATTTACGCATATAACCGCGCGCGCGACCACACAGCCGACATCGATTTACGGCGCGCACCTTGTACTTCGGCTTGCGCTGGGCCTTGACTATGAGAGACTTGCGCGCCATCAGTTGGCCTCCGGACGCTGAAATGGCATGCCGAGGGCAGCCAGCAGGCTACGTGCCTCCCGATCGGTCGGAGCACTGGTGACGATGGCGATGTTGAGTCCTGAAATTTGCTCCACCTTGTCGTAGTCGATTTCCGGAAAGATGGTCTGGTCGTCCACTCCCATGGCGTAGTTGCCATGCCCATCGAACGCCGTGGCGCTGCAGCCGCGGAAGTCCTTGATCCGCGGAATGGCCACGTTCACGAGCCGGTCCAGGAATTCGTACATGTGATTGCCGCGGAGCGTGACCATCACGCCGATCTCCATGCCCTGTCGAATCTTGAACGCGGCGATCGACTTCCGTGCCTTGGTGCGCACCGCACGCAATCCGGTTATCTGGGTAAGCTCCGCAACCGCGGTATCCAGCACCTTCTTGTTGTTCACGGCCTCGCCGACTCCGGTGCTCAGCACGATCTTCTCCAGCCTCGGGGTCTGCATCGGTGACTGGTAGTTGAACTCTTCGCGCAACGCCTGCGCCACCTGGGCACGGTAGCGTGCCTTCAACCGCGGGGTGTAGCCGGCGGGAACGCGAGGGGCGGGCTTCTTCTGTTTGCTCACAACGGCTCTCCGCACTTGCGGCAGACGCGTACCTTCTCCGCGTTGCGCATCTCGTAGCCGATACGGCTGATGCCGCAACGCCGGCACACGATCATCACGCTCGCCCAGTTCACGCTCGCCTCCACATCGGTCAGGCCGCCCTGCTGCGGTTGGTTGGGGTTCTTGGACCGCACTGCCTTCTTCACCATATTGGCACCTTCCACCCACACTCGTTGGCGCTGGCGGTCTAGCCGCAGCACCCGACCCTCGCGCCCGCGTGAGCGCCCGCTCACGATACGGACCTGGTCGCCGGCCTTGAGCTTGCCGGGGACTCCCATACTACAACACCTCCGGAGCGAGCGAAACAATCTTCATGTAGTCACGCTCGCGCAACTCGCGGGCAACCGGACCAAAGATACGTTTTCCGGCCGGGTTACCGGCGGTGTCCACGAGTACGCACGCGTTGTCGTCGAAACGGATGTAGGTAC
>JAKZWC010000016.1:0-4443 GCA_047515735.1 Spirochaetales bacterium
GCTCTGGACGCTTTACAATATCGCTGTTCAAGACGGCGGAGAGATGGATGTTGAATCGTCGAAGAAGTAGAATATCATCGGAGGTTTATTCTCCCAAGGATTCCCCAGTCCGACCGTAACGTGATTGTTGTCGTCAATCAAAAACCATCTACTATCAGACCTTCCCTCCACTATCAATCTCAGGGTGATGGGCTCCACGACCTCAAGGCCGTGTCGTCTCTTTAGTCCAGCCGCCATTACTGGGACGAGGTCACGCAGGTTATTCGTCTGGCGGTGAGCCCAGGTATGCAACCGGTCCGTTCCGTATACATCCAACGTGTTGTCTCCTGACCGCATGATGCCTCCGCCAACCATCACATAGGCAGTACCGTCCCGCATTACATTTACACCCATGTTGTAGCCGGCCCTTCTCATCTGGTCCCTCTGTCTACTCGTGAGATCGTCAGGAATAACTGACTTGATGTTTGGGTCTTTGAATCTCTCCAATACCTCAGGCCAGTTGTCGTACAATATCCGGAGAAGTTCTTGGTCTCCGAAGCTGTCATGGTCACCGACAACAATGAAGTAAGCAGACTGTTCGTCAAAGTACACGAACAGCAGCTCCGGCGTGCCCTTTATGAATCCTTTGTTCTTTTTCTTGGTAATCACACTGCTGCCAAGATGAAGATGTTGAATCCCCCAGTCGTTTAGTAGCTCATCATTGGCACCTAGGTTCGGCAACTTCCGGCTGAGATAGGGGTTGATGTTTTCGCCGCTCTCGATTTTCCGTTCGATCTCCGCAAGTGCGCTAACATACTCCGCCGGGCACACAAAGCCATTTGCCTTAAAGACAGTGCGCTTAACCACGGACACCATCCGACGCAGCGCTCCGAAATACGCCAATACAAGATTATAATCGTCCTTGATGCTGTCTGTTGAACACTCTTCATAGCCTCTGACTCTGAGTCGTTCGCGAAGGATCTGAGCGTAGTCGCCGATGATGTTGAACTGTACTTCCATTGTTTCCTCCTGCGCTCTATCCAATTTCCATTCAAAGTATGGATGTATTTGCTATTCCTGTCTACAAGAATCCATTGTCCATCAGGCAGTCTGGGGCTGTAGTCTAAGATCGATCACTTCCTGAAAGCGTCCACCTCCAGGAAGAGACATCTGTCGTTCGATTACCCCTTCCATCTGACTCATCACAAGAGAAGGGCCACATCGTGGAGATGGGCCCCGCCCAGGCGATCCTCGAGGCGCCGGAGCACCCGTACGCCCAGGTACTGAAGAACTCGGTGCTCTCCATCGACGACGCCGGGCACGGCAAGGTGCAGCGCCCCGACCGCAGCCTCGCCCAGGCCGCCGCGGAGCAGTCGGGGAGCGGGATGCTGGTGGAGGGATCGGGGGGGCGGAAGGTACGCGTTACGAAGTAAGTCCCCACCGCGGCTTCCGGGACCGAGCGCGATCCATTCGCGCTATGATCGGGACAGCCCGTGTCCATGACCGCCGATCCCTGCGAGATTCAGCGCACGCGGCCGGACTACGTCATCCACGACCCGACCGGGGGCAGGGAGCGCCCCTGGGACGACGGCGAGTTCTACTGGCTGAACGAGCACATCCTCGTGCATCCCCTCGGCGACAGCTCCCTGCTGGCTACGTGGACGGCGGAGCGGCTCGACGCTCCCTGCCTCATGCGGATAGGGGTAAGACGCAGCACCGACGGCGGCGAGTCCTGGTCGCCCCTGGTGTGGGCGGACGGACGTGGGGTGGGCGGCGACGGCCAGGCTGCGGCATGGCAGGTGCCCCTGGAGTCGCCCGGCGGACGGGTCTACCTGTTGTACACGCTCTGCATGCCGTCGGTGGGCTTTACCGGCGGACTGTACTGCCGTTACTCGGACGACCGCGGCAGTTCCTGGTCGCAGCGCTACGCACTGAAGTTCCCGCCTTCGGCCATCGATGGCCCGGACCCCGAGCGCGAACCGGTGCGCTGGATCGGCTGCAGCGGCATGCATCGGACCGCTGCCGGGCAGATCCTCATTCCCTTCACCCACTGGGCGTGCAATCCAGGGGTGCCCGCCGGCACTGCGCCCTTCAAGGAACGGTACAGTCACATTGAGCTGATGCGGGTGGAGAACCTGCACGACTCGCCCCTTCCCGACCGGCTGAAGTTGTCCTGGCTCAACCGGGACGCCCCGGTCACCGCGCCGCACGAAAGCGTGGCCGGCGCCTCTTTCGCCCAGGAACCGTACCTGGTGAACTTGCCCGGCGGCAGGCTCTTCATGACCATTCGCACCAACCGCGGCGAGGTGTGGTACGCGGTGTCTTCCGACCAGGGACGGACCTGGGGCGATGCGCGACCGATGCGCATGCGCGACGGCGGCCCGAAGCTGCGGCACCCCTCCTCACCCTGCCCGATATTCGGCCTCGGGGACGGGCGGTTCCTGTTCCTCTTCCACGACAACGACGGCTACGTCTTCGGCGCCGACAACCGCTGGCACGTGCGCAACCGGCGTCCCACCTACGCCTGCGTCGGGGAGGCACGTCCCGGCGCGGAGCAGCCGATCTGGTGGGGCGGCAAGCGGCTGCTGATCGACAACGACGCCGTGCCCTGGGGTCCGCCCGGCCGGGAGCGCTTCGAGTCGGCGGCATACGTGAGCATGACGTGCGTGGCGGGCCGCCGAGTCCTCTGGTACCCGGACCGCAAGGGGTTTCTCCTCGGCAAGCGGCTGGACGACGAGCGACTCGCCGGCCGCGGCAAGTGAACACGTTCCGCCTCCACCGGCAGACGGCCGATCACCATTCGATGCGCCCGCGGTCTGCCTCCACCGCGTCGAACCAGCTCTCCAGCTCCTGCTGCATGCGGGCGCGGCGCTCGGGATGCCGCTCGGAGATGTCCACCTCCTCACCGGGATCGTCCGCAAGATTGAAGAGCTCCGGCCGGTCCGGGGCCGGCACCGGGCGGTCCAGCATGGTCTGCTCGATCTCCACGGTGAAATGGGGCTCCGTGAACATCCGCTCGTACCACCACGTGTCGTCGTCGGACTTGTAGCGCGCCTCCGGCAGGTACGGCCACACCAGCTTCCACTGGCCGTCCCGCATCGCCGCATTGCAGTTCCGCACCGGCCGGTTGCGGTTGTGCTGCCAGAACAGCTTCATGCGCAGATCGCCGCCGACATCGCCCTTCAGCGCGGGCAGCAGGTTCAGCCCGTCCAGGGGCAACTCGGGCCGCTCGTCCACGCCGCAGGCAGCCAGCAGCGTGGGCAGCCAGTCGGTGAAGTGGGCCATCCCGTGAAACACCCGGCCGTCGGGAATCCCCGCCGGCCAGCGCACCATGGCGGGCACGCGGATGCCCCCCTCCAGCACCAGGTTCTTGCTGCCGCGAAACGGCCCGTTGTAGCGCCGGTAGTCGCCGCCGAGTAGCGGCCCGTTGTCACTCGTGAACAGCAGGATCGTGTTCTCCGCCAGCCCCAGCGCGTCGAGTGCCTCCATCACCCGGCCGACGCCGGCGTCCATACGCCGGACCATGCCGTACAGGGTGCTCACCGTTTCGCTGAGGGTGCCGCGCTCCGCGAAGGGACGGACGTCCTCCGGCGGAGCCTCGAGGGGCGCGTGCGGCGCGTTGTACGCCAGGTACAGGAAGAACGGCTCGGAGCGGTGGCGCCGAAGGAAGTCGACTGCCTCGTCGGTGAACACGTCGGTGAGGTACCGGCCGTCGGAGCGCCAGGGCGTCCCGCCGCGATCGAGGATCCAGCGCCAGTAGTACATGCCGCCGTTGAGGAAGCCGACGAACTCGTCGAAACCCCGCGCCTGCGGGTGGTGGCGCGGGTCGAAGGCGCCGTTGTGCCACTTGCCGACCATGCCGGTGGCGTATCCCGCCGCCTTGAACAGGTCGGCCATAGTCCTCTCACGCGGGGCGATGCGGTCCATGCCGCGGTTCGACTCGACGCTGAGCGCTCCGGTGCGCTGGTGGTAGCGGCCGGTGAGCAGCGCGGCCCTGGCCGGGGCGCACAGGGGCGCCCCCGAGTAGTGCTGGTCCAGGCGGATGCCCTGTCCGGCGAGCGCGTCGAGGTGCGGGGTCTCGACGGCCGGATTGCCGTAGACGCCGAGATCGCCGTAGCCCTGGTCGTCGGTCAGGATGAGCACGACGTTGGGCCGCCTCGCCATCCGCTACCGGCTCACACGCGCACCCGCTGGAAGTTGATGCGCTCCTTCAGGTGGCTGTAGTGGGTCAGGCGAATCATGCGCGCCAGCATCCGGTCGACCAGTTCCGCCTCGACATGGCGGTGATCGGCGCTGCCGGCCAGGTTGTGCAACTCCCAGGGGTCCCGGCGCAGGTCGTAGAGCTCCAGCACGCCGCCCTGCTCGGGGTCGTAGACCAGCTTGTTGTGGGCGTCACGGACCATCATGGCCGTCCCCAGCTCCGAGAACACCTCAGGGCGCGGGGCGACCTGCCCGCGCAGGAGC
>JAKZWC010000017.1:0-6078 GCA_047515735.1 Spirochaetales bacterium
TGGGGCGGAGCTGGGATTCGTCACCACCGCGGTGTTGTACGCGGCCTATCGTTCCGCCGCGCAGGGCGGGACCGAGGTCCCGGTGGCGGAGCTGCCGAGCACGTCGTGAGCCGCCATCTCGGGTTCATCCTCAACGTCACCGACGTTGCCGAGCCCGGGACCGGCCGCGCGGTCGTGCATCTCTACGGTAAGCTGCGGGACGGCCGCCCCTTCCTGGTGTGCGATCGCCGCCCGCAACCCTACTTCTACCTCGAGAGCAGCGCCTGCGAGCAGGCGCGAGCCCTGGGCGCCACCGAGCTGCAGGACGCCGGGCGCCGCACCCTGCAGGGCACACCGGTGCACCGGGTGCGGTTGCAGCGACCTCAGGATGCACCCGAGCTGCGCGCGCGCCTGCATCGCCGCGGGGTGCGCACCTTCGAGGCCGACGTGCGTTTTCCCTATCGGTACCTGATCGACCGCGGTATCCGCAGCGCGCTGCTGATCGAGGGGCAGCCGCGCCCGCTGCGGGACTGGGCCGGCGCGCCCCGGGACACCGTGGTGTTCGACGAGCCGGAGCTGGCACCGGCGCGGTGGACGCCGGCGCTGACCACGCTGTCGCTGGATATCGAGACCGACCCCGAGGCGCAGCGCCTGCTCTCGGTGGCGCTGTGGGGCTGCGGGGCGCGGGAAGTGCTGCTGTGGTGCCCCGATGCGCCAGCCCGCGCCGCCTGTCCCGCCACCGCCACGCCGTGCGCCAGCGAGGCGGAGCTGCTGGCGATCCTGGGCCGGCGCATCCGCGCCCTGGACCCCGACGTGGTGACCGGGTGGAACATCATCGACTTCGACGTGCCGGTGCTGATCCGGTGTGCCGAGGCGGCCGGCGTGGCGCTGGAATGGGGCCGCGCCCCCGGCGCGCTGCGCCAGCGCGGCACCGGCCGCCGCCGCTTCTCCGATTCCATCTTCATCCCCGGGCGCGTCGTGCTGGATGGCATTCGCCTGCTGCGCGCGGTGTCCATGCGGCTGGAGCGGTACTCCCTGGAGGCCGCGGCGCAGGAGATTCTTGGCGAGGGCAAGACCCTGGGCGGCGGCGGCGCCGGCCACGCGGAGCGGATCATGCACGCGTTCGCCCACGATACCGAGCGGTTCGTGGAGTACAACCTGACCGACGCGCGCCTGGTGCTCGACATTCTGGAGAAGCTGGAGCTGGTGCCGTTCACCGTGGAGCGCAGCAAGCTCACCGGGATGCCGCCGGACCGGGTGGCCGCCTCCATCGCCGCATTCGACTTTCTCTACCTGTCCCAGCTCCGGCCGCACCGGGTGGTGGCGCCGACGGTGGGAACGGAGTTGGACGGCGCCGGCGCGCAGGCACCGATGCAGGGCGGCCACGTGCTGCCGTCGCGCCCCGGGCTGCACGACCGCGTGTTGCTGTTCGACTTCAAGAGCCTCTATCCGAGCATCATCCGCACCTTTCAGGTCGACCCGCTGGGGCTGATCCGGAAAGACCGCGCCGCCGGAGGCGCCGCCGGCGACGCCATCGAGGCACCCAACGGGGCGCGCTTCCGGCGCCGGCGGGGCATCCTCAGCACCCTGCTGGACGATCTGTTCGCCAGCCGCGAGCAGGCCAAGGAAGCCGGCAACGCGGTGGCCAGCCACGCCATCAAGGTCCTGATGAACTCTTTCTACGGCGTGCTGGGGACCTCCGCCTGCCGCTTCTACGATCCGCGGCTGGCGAACGCCATCACCAGCTTCGGCAAGCACTTCCTGCTGTGGGCCAAGGCCTGGATGGAACGGCGCGGACTGGAAGTGCTGTACGGCGATACCGACAGTCTGTTCGTCGCTGGCGGCGAGGCGCCCGAGGGCAGCCGGCTGGCGGCGGAGCTGAACGCCGACCTGGCCGCATACGTCGCCGCCACCTGGCGCCTGCAAAGCTACCTGGAGATGGAGTTCGAGACGCTGTTCGAGCGGCTGTTCCTGCCGCCGGTGCGCGGCGGCGGACGGGGTGCCACCAAGCGCTACGTGGGGCTGGCGCGGGGCGAGCTTCACTTCACCGGTATGGAGGTGGTGCGGCGCGACTGGACCGCACTCGCCCACGAAGTGCAGCGCGAGCTGTACCGGCGGATGTTCGCCGGCGAACCGGTCGAAGCGTACCTGCGGCAGGTGATCGGCGAGGTGACCGCTGGCCGCCGCGACGCCCATCTCGTGTACCACAAGACGTTGCGCAAGGACGCGCGCGAGTACCGGGCGCTGCCGCCCCATGTCGTGGCAGCCCGCAAACGCGGCGCGACGACTCCCACCGACGGCGAGCCCGCGACCTCCACACAGCGGGACGTGATCGACTACGTGATCACCGTGGAAGGACCGGAACCGGCCGACGGCCGCACCCAGCCGCTCGACTACGAGCACTACATCGAACGTCAGATCCGGCCGGTGGCGGAACCGGTGCTGGCCGCCCTGTGCCGCGACTTCGGCGAGGTGCGCCGCAACGAACGCCAGCTCGAGTTGTTCCAAGTGCACCAGCGGACGTAGCTGCGCGCGTTTCGTGTAACGGCGAAGCTTGGTCGGACATGCTCTTCGCTATTGGATAAACTGAGGCTCGTTGATCGAGGTTGTATACAGCCGACGAACACGGCAGCGTCTGCGGAGGATGCCCAGCAACGTCGAACGGACGATGGTGCAGAAGATTGACCTCCTTGCCGCCGACCCGCTGGCATCCAACAACGTGCCGCCGCTGCGAGCGACCGGCGGTTTCCGGCTTCGCGTGGGTGATTGGCGCGTATTGTACAGCCTTGATTACGAATCGAACCTGCTCAGGGTTGCGGCGATCCTGCCGCGGGGGGAGGCATACCGATGACCGACCGCACCAAGGTTCAGACCATCACGCTCGCCGGAGAAGAATATGTCGTGGTCCCGCGCGCCGACTACGATGCGCTGAGGACCGCGGCTCAAGAGGAGGTCTCTGATAGTACTCTCTTGATGCAGATCCTCGAAGACCCGGACGAGGAGTGGGTACCGGCCGATGTCGTAAGACGGATAGCCGCCGGCGAAAATCCCATTCGTGTGTGGCGTTCGTACCGCGGCATGAAGGCCGGCGAACTCGCCGTCTCCGCCAGCGTCGCCGCCTCTTATCTGTCTGACATCGAGAACGGCAAGAAACCGGGATCAATCAGCGCGCTGAAGCGCATCGCCGCAGCACTCGACGTTGCACTCGACGAGTTGGCCTGAATTCGGGGGCCAGTGCCGCATCGGCGCCCACGGTCAGCGCGTCGAGCGCCGCAGCGCTCCGTCCTGTTTCGATCGGTCGGGTCACACCAGCAGCGGGCCCGGTTGCCGGTTCACTTCCATCGCCGCCGCGGAACCGGCATAGCGGGGAATCACCGGCGCGATCTTGGCCAGCGCCTCCGGCGGCCAGACGTCGTGCCTGCGGTGCATGTCGTCGTGGAACCAGCGCTGGGTCGGCTCCAGCAGGTCGCTGAACAGCGGATAGAACCAGATGGTGATCACCGTCCGTTGCCGGTCGGAGCGGTTGGCATGGGCGCCGTGCAGCAGGCGCGCGTCGCCGATCACCACGTCGCCGGCGTTCACCGGCACGTCGGTGGCGCCGTCGTAGTCGCGAAAGCGCGGGTCGTCCGGATCGTCGATGCTGTTGATATCGCTGGTATGCGCCTTGCCGATGTCGTGCAGCGGATGACGCCGCCGGTGGCTGGCGGGCAGCACCCGCAGGCAGCCGTTGAACGGGCTGGTGTCCTCCAGGTAGTACATCAGGAAGATCATCGGCGCGATGGCGCTGTAGGCGCGGGGGTCCTGCCACATCATGCAGTCCTGGTGCCAGTACAGGCGCGGGCCGCCGGGAAACTTGCTGATGATCACCGCCTTCCAGAAGGTGACGTCGGTCAGGCCCATCCGCTCCAGCTCGTGCAGCGCCCGCGGGTTGCCGACGATGTCGGCCAGCTCCGGATAGCCGCCGGAGTCGATCAGGGTGCCGGGTGAACGGGTCAGCGCCAGCCGCTCGGCATCCTGCTCCGCCACGGCGCGCGCCGCGCAGCGTCGCGTGACTTCCAGCACCGCTTCATCCACCACCTCCGGGATCACGCAGAACCCGTCCCGCTGCAACTGCTCCAGCCGCTCGGCCGGGAACCCCGGCTCCGCGCGGACCGTAATACCACTCGGAGTGATCGATTGCCCCATCAGCCGCCTCGGCTCAACCATACTATCAGCGCCGGCCGGCGAGCAATCGTACCGTCGTCCGGTGTCGTTACTCTTGAATGGCGACGGTGCGCTGGCTGCGGGCGGCCTCCTGCGCAGCCTCCATCACCCGCAGCGTAAGGATGGCATCGCGGGCGTCGAGCAGGGGGGTGGCGCCGTCCAGCAGGCAGTCGTGGAAGTGGTCGAGCGCCGGGGTGAACGCGCGCACGCCGTGGTGCAGGTCCACGCGCTCGGTCGCGGCCGGCGTGGTGAGAGTGTAGGCGCTTTCCTCGTAGGGATGGGTCGGCTGCTCGAGGTGCAGCGAGCCGCCGCTGCCGATCAGGTGAGCTCCCGGCGAGGTCAGGCCGTCGAAGCCGCCGTACAGCGTCGCCACCACGCCGCCGGGAAAGGTCAGCAGCAGCCCCAGGTGGCGGTCCACGCCGTGCTCGGGATCGAGCTGCCAGGTGGCGCTGACGTGGGTCGGCTCGCTGCCGGCCGCCCAGCGCGCCACCGTGATCAGGTAGCAGCCCACGTCCATCAGCACGCCGCCGGCCAGCTCCGGCTGCCAGCGGATGTTGTCGCCGCGGGGCAGGTTGAAGCTCATGCGCATGTGGACGTGGCGCAGGTCGCCGATCGCCCCAGCGTCAAGCAGGCGGCGCAGGCGCAGGGTCTGCGGGTGGTAGCGGAACACCATCGCTTCCCACAGCAGCACGCCGTGGCGGCGGGCGGCGTCCACCATGCGCTGCGCCGCGGCCGCCGTGGTGGCCAGCGGCTTTTCGCAGAAGACGTGCTTGCCGCACTCGGCCGCGCGCAGGACCCACTCCTCGTGCATGGTGTTGGGCAGCGGCAGATACACCGCCTCCACCAGGTCGCTGGCCAGCATTGCGTCGTAGCTGTCGAACACCTCGGGAATGTCGAGGTCGCCGGCGAACGCCGCGCTGCGGCCGGGGTCGCGCCCGGCCACCGCCACCAGCTCCCCGCGCCGGGTGGCACGCAGCGCCGGAATGAACACGTAGCGCCCGATCTGGGCGGTGCTGACGATGCCCCATCGAACCTTGGCCGGTGTTCCGTTTTCCGCAGTTGTCATAATGTCGGTCAAACTCCTCGTGCTCGGCGCGCGTCCGCGTTACAATATCCCCGCGCCATGAGAATCGTACGCTACGCCAAAGGTGAGACGGTCGGCTACGGCTGTCAACGTGAGGATGGAACCATCGTCGCCATCAACGGCGACCCGTTGACCGGCATGGCCGGCGGCACGCCCCACTCGGTGACCCGCCGGGTGATCAGTGGAGCGCAGTTGCTGGCCCCCGTGGTGCCGAGCAGCGTGCTGTGCATCGGCCTCAACTACCGCCGCCACGCCGCCGAGTCGGGCATCGCGGTGCCCGACTATCCGGTGCTGTTCATGAAGATGCCGTCCTCGGTGCAGCGCCCCGGCGGCCCCATCGTGCTGCCGCGCGCGCTGCGCAGCGACGAGGTGGACTACGAGTGCGAGCTGGCGGTGGTGATCGGCCGCCGCTGCCGCAACGTTCCCCGCGAGGAGGCGCTCGACTACGTGCTCGGCTACACCTGCGGCAACGACGTGAGCGCCCGCGACTGGCAGATGCAGTGGGGCGGCGGGCAGTGGTGCCGCGGCAAGACCTTCGACACCTTCTGCCCGCTGGGACCGGCGCTGGTCACCGCGGACGAGATCCCGGACCCCAACGCCCTGCGCATCCGGACGCTGGTCAACGGCGAGACCCTGCAGGACTGGAACACCAGCGACATGATCTTCGACGTGCGCGAGCTGATCGCCTTCCTGAGCGGCAGCAGCACCCTGGAGCCGGGCACGGTGATCATGACCGGCACCCCACACGGGGTCGGTTCCGCGCGCACACCGCCCCGCTTCCTGCAGCCCGGCGACGAGGTAACCGTGGCGAT
>JAKZWC010000018.1:0-4496 GCA_047515735.1 Spirochaetales bacterium
CACCTCCGACCATGGCTTCCTGATCGGCGAGTGCGGCCACTCCGACTGCTGGCTGCTCTACGACAACTCCATGCGCGTGCCGCTGGTGGTGTACGATCCACGCGCCGACGCGGCGCGGCGGGGAGTCCGGCTGGAGCAGATGGCGCTGAACATAGACCTGGGGCCGACGCTGCTGGAGCTGGCCGGGCTGCCGCTGCCGGAGATGGTGCAGGGGCGAAGCCTGCTGCCCCTGCTGCGCGGTGAACCGGTCGCGTGGCGCGACGACTTCTTCTGCGAGCATCTGTTCACCAGGCCCACGGTGATCATTCCGCGCTGTGAAGGGGTCCGCTCGCGGGACTGGAAGTACATCCGGTACATCGACGAGGAGCCGCTCTACGAGGAGCTCTACCACCTGGAGTCGGATCCTGACGAAGCCCGCAATCTGTGTCCCGACCGCGCCCGCGCGGGTGATCTGGAGCGGTTGCGGGCACGCTGTGACGAACTCCTCCAAGTAGCGCAAGGTGCAGCGTCGTGATCTGATTCGCGGCCGTGCCGACGCCGCCGCGAATCCGCGCAGCTACGCACGCGGTTTGCGGGTCGAGCCTGTGCCGAGGCCGCCATGTTGACCTACATCGGGAAGAGGGTGCTGCAGTTGATCCCGCTGCTGGTAGCTCTGTCCATAATCATCTTCATCGTGATCGAGCTGCCGCCGGGCGACTATCTCACCATGTACGTGTTGCAGCTCGAGCAGAGCGGTACCGACGTGGCGGAAGAGACCATCGTCAGCCTTACCGCCGTGTATGGGCTCGACAAGCCGTTCGTGCAGCGCTACCTGCTGTGGATCTGGAACATCGTTACGCGCGGCGACATGGGGCGCTCCTTCCAGTACGACAAGCCGGTCACCGAGGTGGTCGGAGAACGCATCATGCTGACCATGGTGCTGTCGTTTCTCAGTCTCCTGTTCACCTACGCGGTGGCCATACCGATCGGCATCTATTCGGCCACCCACCAGTATTCGTTAGCGGACTACCTGCTCACCTTTGCCGGGTTCATCGGACTGGCCATCCCCGGGTTCCTGTTGGCGCTGGTGATCCTTTATATCGCCTTTGCCAAGTTCGGAATCAGCGTCACCGGGCTGTTCTCGCCGGAGTACGTGGACGCGCCGTGGAGCTGGGCCAAGGTGGGCAACATGCTGCAGCGGATCTGGATTCCAATCATCATTGTGGGGATGGCCGGAACCGCATCCCTGATCCGCGTCATGCGCGCGGTGCTGCTCGATGAGCTGCGCAAGCAGTACGTGATTACCGCGCGCGCCAAGGGCATCGCCGAGGTCAAGCTCTTGTTCAAGTATCCGGTGCGGGTGGCGATCAATCCCATCGTCAGCACGGTAGGCTGGCTGTTGCCCAGGATCATATCGTCCACGCCGCTGGTGGCGATCGTGCTCAATCTTCCGACCACCGGACCGATGCTGCTGGGCGCGCTGCTGCACCAGGACATGTATCTCGCCGGCAGCTTCGTGCTCATCCTGAGTGTGCTCACGGTGATCGGCACGCTATTGTCGGACGTGCTGCTTGCGATGCTGGACCCGCGCATCAGGTACGAGGAAGTGGGCGCGTGAGTTCCGACGACTCTCAAGCTGCCTACTTCGCATCCCAGTGGCAACTCATCTGGTGGAAGTTCCGCAAGCACAAGCTGGCGATGCTGTCGGTGACGGTGCTGGGGGCGCTCTACGTGGTCGCGGGACTCTGCGAGTTCCTGAGTCCCTACGGTCCGCTGACCCGGTTCCCGGAGTTTCTCGACGCGCCGCCGCAGCGGATTCGCCTGTTCGAGGCGGACGCGGGGCTGCGCAGTCCGTTCGTGTACGGCATCGTGAAGAACAGGGATCCGGAGACGTTTCGCCGCATCTACCCGATCGATCGAGCACAGGTGCATGCGGTTCGCCTTCTGGTGCGCGGCGAGCCGTATCGGCTCTGGGGATTGTTCCCTACCGACCTGCATCTGTTCGGTATGGAGGACGCTGCGATCTTCCTGCTGGGCACGGATCGGTTGGGGAGAGACCTGTTTACGCGCATCCTCTATGGGGCGAGGATCTCTCTCTCGGTTGGCTTGGTCGGGGTCTTCCTTACCTTCGTGATCGGGATCGTATTGGGTGGGATATCCGGCTATCTGGGCGGTGTGGTGGACACCGTCATCCAGCGCATGATCGACCTCCTGCTGTCGATTCCCACGATCCCGTTGTGGATGGCGCTCGCGGCCGCGTTGCCGCGCGACTGGCCGGCGATCAGGATCTACTTCGGCATCGTGCTGATTTTTTCGGTCATCGGCTGGACGGAGCGGGCGCGCGTGGTGCGCGGCCGGCTGCTGTCGGTGCGGGAGGAGGATTTCGTGGTTGCGGCGCGGGTAACCGGCTCCAGCCATCTGAGCATCATCTTCCGGCACCTGATCCCCTCTTGTTCGAGCTACATCATCGTGTCCCTCACGCTGGCGATACCGACGATGATTCTGGGCGAGACCGCGCTCAGCTTCCTGGGGCTGGGGCTGCAGCCGCCGGTGGTGAGCTGGGGTACGCTGCTGAAGGATGCCCAGAGCATACAGGCGATCGCGCACCGGCCGTGGCTGCTGTCCCCCTGCCTGTTCGTGGTGGTGGCGGTGCTGATGTTCAACTTCATGGGCGACGGACTGCGCGATTCAGCCGACCCGTTGAAGTGAGCTGGGCGCGGCTACTTGCTATTGCAGGCGAGCGCGATGCTGCCGGCTGGGGCCTGAACGGCGGAATATCCATGCCTCCCAGGCCAGGGTGTGCGCGGCGAAGATGCGCCGGAAACCGGCGGCGGCGACGGCCGCCGCGGTGCGGTTCCAGTCGTGGTAGTAGGGGTGGAAGGAGCTGCGCAGCAGCTTGAACACGGCGATGGCGAGTCGCCACACGGCGGCTACCAGCCAGTGCGGCCGCGGCACCACTACCGCGTACAAGTGCTGGGCTCGTTCCAGCGACACCTCCAGCAGGGTGTCGATCTCCGGGTAGCAGCAGAGCACCTTGTCCAGCACCACCAGGGCCGCGGGCGGCAGCTCCGCGGCACGTTCCACCGCGTCTCCCACCAGGAAGGTAGCCCGCTCCTGCAGGCCCTCGCGTTCGGCGGCGGCCCGCGCCTCGTCGATCATCCTGCCGGCCACGTCGATGCCGACCGCGCCGGCGGCTCCGGCGGCGAGCACGCGGCGCTGCAGCTCGCCGGTGCCGCAGCCGATCTCCAGCACCGAGGCACCGGCGACACCGGCTGTCGTCAGCCCTTCCAGCAGCTTGCGCTGCACCGCCTCCAGCCCGTGCTTGCGATAGCGGCGCACCATGCGCGGTGCCTCGCGCGAGAAGAAGCGGTCGGTTCCGGGACAGGGCCCGCCGCGGCCACGCCGCCCCGGGCCGTCGCCACCGTCTCCGGCTGAGCAACAGCAGGCCATCAGTGAGCCACGAAGGCGGGCGAGCCATCTTCCCAGGTGCCGCCCACCGGGCGCAGTTGGCCGCCACCGGCGACCGGCAGATTGCGGCCGTCCCGCTCCGCCGTCGCCTGCTCGGCGAACCAGCTCTCCAGCCTGCCGCGCAGCTCGCGGATACGCCTTTGCTGCTCCGGGTCGTGCGCCCGATTGGCTCGCTCGTCAGGGTCATTCACCAGGTCGTACAGCTCGTTGGGGCCGCCGCGCCGGCCGGCAGCGGGATAGCGCTGCACGTATTTCCACTCGGTGGTGCGGATCATGCGGGTCGCGCCGTACTCGTCGTAGATCACCACGCTATCACGCGCCGGAGTCGTCCCGCCCTCCAGCAGTTCGGCGAAGGATCGACCCGCCCGGCCGCGCCGCAGTGCCTCGGGAAGGTCGACGCCGGCGTACGCCAGCAACGTGGGCATGAAGTCGATCGCGCTGAACAGTTCGCCGACCACCCGTCCGGCCGGGACCCGGCCCGGCTGGCTGACCAGAAACGGCACCTTGACGGAGTTCTCGTACATGTTGAGCGGGAAGGTGCCGTTGCCCTTGCCCCAGAAGCCGTGGTGCCCGCAACTGAAGCCGTTGTCGCTGGTGAACACCACCAGCGTGCGCTGCCGGATGCCGTGCTGTTCCAGGCGCTCGAGAATCCGGCCGACGTCCCGGTCCATGGCGGTGACCGCGGCGAAGTAGCCCTTGAGCATCTCGCGGTCGCCCAGGCAGCTCCGCGTCAGCGAACCCGCCCACGGGTGGGCCACCTCCTGCGGGCAGGAGGCGAACGGGCAGTCGTCGTAGCTGTCGACGATCTCCTGGGGATGCCCGGTCCACGGGCTGTGCGGGGCCGTGTAGTGCACGCTCAGGTAGAAGGGAGCTGCGCTCCCGGCGTGCCGGTCGATGAAGCCGAGGGCATCGTCGGTGATCACGCTGGTGACGTAGCCGGGCGCGTTGAACCGCTCGCCGTTGCGGATCATGGGGGCGTCGTTGTAGGGTCCGCCGCCCTTCTCGTGCACGAACCAGTGGCTGAACCCGTGCTGCGGCAGCACGCTGTT
>JAKZWC010000019.1:0-4521 GCA_047515735.1 Spirochaetales bacterium
GTTTGCCGGCGCTGCTGTCCTGGGGGTGGCCGGCGTAGTGCGAGCCGGATGGCCGCTGGCGGCGCTGCTGGTTGCCTGCGTGGCGGCCGCGGTCAGCTACACCGGCGGCCCGCGGCCGCTCGGCTACCTCGGCCTCGGCGACCTGCTGGTGCTGGTGTTCTTCGGTCCGGTGGCGGTCGGCGCCACCTACTACCTGCAGGCGCTGGCACTGCCGCCGCTGGTGCTCGGCATCGGCCTCGGCCCCGGCCTGCTCGCCACCGCCATCCTGATCGTCAACAACCTGCGCGACCGCGCCACCGACGCGCTGGCCGGCAAGCGCACCCTGGCGGTGCGGTTCGGCGACCGCTTCGCCCGCGCCGAGTATCTGGCCTGCATGCTGGCCGGCGCAGTGCTGCCACCGGTACTGCTGCTGGCCACCACCACCGGCGGCGCACGCTGGCCGGCCGCGCTGCCGCTCCTGGCGCTCATTCCGGCGCTCCGGCTCAACGCCCGGCTGCGCGCAACCCCGGCCGGTCCGGGGCTGAACCCCCTGCTCGGCAGTACCGCCCAGGTGCTGCTGCTACAAGCGCTCCTGCTCCTGGCCGGCGCCGCCGCCGCCGCGCTGCTCGCCGCGCCGCGGATCATCTCATGACGCATTCCGGCCGGAGCATCCTGGTGTACCAAGGCGCCACGGTCGGCAGGGTCGCCTTCCAGAACGATGCGATTCCAGCTCCGTATCCGGGGTCGCGATGCCGAGGATCGCTCGACGCCTTCGTATCGGGCGGCTGCCGCTACCCCCGGATCACGGCCGCGGCCGATACGCTGCGGGTCAGCCGTCGCACTGCGCGGGCGCTGCCGGACGCCGATCCGCCTGGCCGAAGAAGGCGTCGCGACATGCACGGCAGCTGGTGCGGGCAGTGGGCCGGCAGCCGGTGCGACCGGCGCTACGGCAAGACCCGCCGCCACTGCTTCCGCCGACTCGGCATCGACAGCACCGCCGCCCTCCGGCGTGCCCGCACATCCCGGGGCGACAGGTCCATCCCCACCCTCAGAGGTCGGCGCCGACGACCGACGGTGGGGAAGGCCCACCCGTGATCGCGTCCGCGGACCCCGCACTCGAAGCGCTTGCCCCGGCCGGCACTCTCGACCTTGCCGCGCTCTGTGAGCGCTACGGGTCGGCCCCTGCGCTGCGGTGGCGCGGCCACACCGTCAGCTACCGGGAGTACGCGCACCGCACCGCGCGCACCGCCGCCGCGCTGGCTGCTGCCGGGGTCACGGCGAACCACCGTATCGCGCTGGCCGCCGACCTCGATCCGCCGACCTGGGCAGCCACCCTGTTTGCCGTCCTCGCCACCGGCGCCGTGGCGGTGCTGTTGCCGTCGCGCGCCGCGCCGCGCGAGCGGCAACGGTTGCTGGAGCGGACCGGCGCCGTGGAGTGGCGCCCACCGCCCGCATCCGCGTCCCCGGCAACGGCAACGGCCGCGCCGCTGCGCATCGTCATCCACCGGCCCGCCACCGTGGTGTTCACCTCCGGTTCCTCCGGGGAAGCCAAGGCGGTAGTGCACAGCACCGCCAATCACCTGTACAACGCCGCCGGCTCGGCCGCCAACATCCCCCTGGGACCGGGCGACGCCTGGTTGGTAGCGCTGCCGCTCAGTCACGTCGCGGGGCTCAGCATCCTGTTCCGGACCCTGAGCGCCGGCGCCTGCGCACTGTTCGCCGACAGCGGCGCCTTGCACGACGCCGGCGACCCGGCCGCCCGCCTGCTGCCGGGCGCCACCCACGTGTCGCTGGTGGAGACCCAGCTTCGCCGCCTGCTGCAGATCCCCGGCTGGCAGGCGCTGACCCGGCGCCTGCGCGCCGCCCTGATCGGCGGCAGCGCGCTGTCCGCCCCGCTGCTGCGCCAGGCGCGCGCCGAGGGCCTGCCGGTGTGCGCCTCCTACGGCTGCACCGAAATGGCCTCCCAGGTCGCCACCACCCGCCCCGGCGACCCTTCCGAGACCTTCGCCGGCGCCGCGCCCGTGCTGCCACACCGGGAAGTCGCCATCAGCGGCGACGGCGAAGTCCTCCTCGGCGGCCGTACCCTGTGCCTCGGATACCTCGACCAGGAGAGCGTACGGCCGGCTGCCGGCGCGGACGGCTGGTTCGCTAGCGGCGACCTGGGCCGGCTCGATGACGAAAGGCTGTCGGTCACCGGGCGCCGCGACGCGCGCTTCATCTCCGGCGGCGAGAACATCCAGCCGGAGGAGGTGGAGCAGGCGCTACGCGAACACCCCGCCGTGCTGGCGGCCGTGTGCGTCGCGGTCCCGGACGAGGAATTCGGCAGCCGCCCGGCGGCCTTCCTGGCCCTCGCGTCAGGGCCTCTCCCCCCGTCCGACATTGAAGCCCACCTCGACGCCCGGCTGGCGCGCTTCAAACACCCCGTTCGCTACTTCGCCCTGCCGGCGACACCCTCCGGTTCAGCCGACCCCGCTTCCGGCAGCGCCATCAAGTACTCGCGCCGCACCCTCACCGCCCAGGCAACGCGCGCCATCTCCGAGTCCCGATAAGCGATAGCCTCAGCACACGCACCGTTCGCAATTGCCGTGCGCGACCCGCCACGCCGTCCACCCGGTTCCGTGGTACCATGCAGGGTGACGCATCGGGTGCGCCGGCGATGAACTTCAACACTACCAACAGCACCTTCCGCCAACTGATGGGCAACGGGCTCAGCTACCGGGTGCCGCTGTTCCAGCGCGACTATTCGTGCGCCCCCGACGAGTGGGACGACTTGTGGCAGGACATCGTTGCCCTGTTCGACGCCGATGCGGAACCCGCGCATTACATGGGCTGCCTGGTGTTGCAATCCGCGGACAACCGGGCATTCGACATCATCGACGGCCAGCAACGCATGACCACGCTCAGCCTGATGATGCTCGCCGCGATCTCCCATCTTTCGGACCTGGCTGCGCCGAACGATCCGGCCGACCCGCAGGCGCGGCGGGCGGAGCAGCTTCGGGCCAGCTACATCGGTTACCTGGATCCGGTCAGCCTGGTACCTCGGTCGAAGCTCACGCTGAACCGTCACAACGAAACCTTCTATCAGGACTACCTGGTGCCGCTGCAGCGGCTGCCGCAGCGCGGACTGAACGCCTCCGAGCATCTTCTGCGGCGCGCGTTCTCCTGGTTCAAGGAGCGTATCAGGGAGCGATCGGGAGATGATGGAACAGCGGTCGCCAGCTTCGTGGATGCCGCGGTCGACAAGCTGTTCTTCACCGTGATCACGGTCACCGACGAGCTCAATGCATTCAAGGTCTTCGAAACGCTGAACGCCCGCGGCGTACGCCTGTCAACCACCGACCTGCTGAAAAACTACCTGTTCTCGGTGGTCGCCCGCGGCGGTACTCACCCGTCCGAAATCGACGCGTTGGAACGCCGCTGGGAAGGCGTCGTCGGACTGCTCGGCAGCGAGAGCCTGCCCGAATTTCTGCGCGTGTACTGGAACAGCCGCAACCGCCTGATGCGCAAGGCGGACCTGTTCAAAACCATTCGCGGCGTCATCGACAACCGGTCCAGCACGTTCGCGCTGGTTCGCGAACTCGACCGCCAGGCGCGCGTGTACGCGGCCCTGCGCAACCCCGACGACGGTTCGTGGACCGCCGAAGAACGCGCCAGCCTGGCGCAGTTGCAGATGTTCAGTGTGCGCCAGCCCCTCGCCCTCCTGCTGGCGGCGTTCGACCGATTCTCGGAAACGAACCGAACCGGCTTCACGCGTCTGCTGCGAGCGGTAACGGTGGTTTCGTTGCGCTACAACGTGATCTGCGGGCGGCAGAGCAACGAGCAGGAATCGGTCTACAACCAGATAGCGACTGCGATTTCAGAGCAGCGCATTGCCGGTCCCGGCGCGGCAATCGAACTGCTGCGCCCGGTGTATCCGGCAGACCCCGAGTTCCGGGCAGCGTTCGCGGACAAGACGCTACGCACTACCAACAGCCGGAACAGGAAGGTGGCCCGCTTCCTGTTGTTCCAGATCGAGCAGCATGCCTCCGGAAGCAGCTTCGATGTCGAGAGCGCCAAGTACGACATGGAGCACGTGCTGCCAGAGAACCCGGGCGATGACTGGCAACAGTTCGACGATGACCAGCGCGAGGCATGTACCTATCGCCTCGGCAACCTGACGCTGCTGACCGCGGCCCACAATCGAGATGCCGGCAATGCCGGCTACGCCGCAAAGCGGCCAGTCTACCAGAGCAGCGAATTCGCCATCACCCGCAGGCTCGCCGACGACTACGACACCTGGACCCCGGACAAGATCCGCTCCCGCCAGACATGGATGGCCCGCCAGTCCACGACCATCTGGCGCATCGATTTCTGAGGTCGGCCACCAAGAAGGCTCCTCTTCCACCACGCCAAATGATGTCCACTTGATCTGCCACGGTCATGATTGTGTAATGGGTGCCGTGCGTACTCATGCATCGAAACCGGCCACCGGTATCGTGATGTGCCGGCTGGTCACCGTGGCGGTAGTGGTCGCCGGCCTGGTCGGCTCCAACCTGTTGTGGG
>JAKZWC010000020.1:0-3093 GCA_047515735.1 Spirochaetales bacterium
GCTGCAGGTGGGGTCCGGCAGCTATCGCTTCCAGCTCTCGGGCCGAGCCCGTCCCGAGCCTGCCGGACGGTAGTGCTTCAGTTCTGAGGCACTACCCCGTTTCCCCCGGCGCTAGGCACGGGAGCGGTTCAGATCGTCATACTTCACCAGCAGCGGGGTGCGGCTGCGGTTCGCGCCGAACTGCTGGCAGCGCAGGGCCTGGACGCCGCCGGTATCGCCGCCGCCGCCAGGAGCGCGCTCGCGTAGGCTGATCTTTCAACCGCCGCCGAGCACCGCACGGCTGGCGATGTAGCGTCTTTTGGGATCGTGCGGCCCGGTGCCCACCTCGTGCACCAGTCCACGAGCCACCAGCTTGACGAGACGGGTTCGGGTAGCACGCGGGGTAAGTCCGGCCGCCTTGGCAATCTCGCTGGTGCCGTATTCCTCACCGCTCTCCAGCAGAGCGAGGATCGACTGATCGCGGACGTCGATGGCGTATCCGGGCGCAGCGCCAGTCTCCATGATCATTTCGGTCGATGCTCCGTCGCCGTGCTTGGCCACGACGGTATGGATGGTCACACGCAGACGCAGGCCAACCTCCTCCCATACCGGAGGAGCGAGACCTGCTTCGCGGCACGTTGCGATCATGCGTTGGACACCGCTTCCCCACTGCTCGACCAGTCCGAGTTCATGGAATACCCTGCCGATGGCCCGGTTGCGGAGTTTGGAGATGCCCTGCGGCAGATCATCGAGCGTCAACCCGAACGGAAGCAGGCCGGGATTCTCTACCTCGATCCGATTGTCGAAGATGGCGAGTCTGGTCGGCGCTCCCCGTTGCGAGTAATCCGCGTGCGCAACCGCGTTGATGATTGCTTCGCGGATGGCCACGATCGGCACGCTCCAACGTTCCTCGCGTCTGACCTGGTCGATCGAGAAGCCGTGCAGTGCATGTTTCTGCACGAAGGCCACCGCATCTTCAACCGCCTGCACCAATGGGGTCTTGATGTCCAGATGGTCCAGGATGGTTGCCTTGTCGCTGCCGGCGAAGCGGCCGGCCTGGATCCAGGCGTCGGGAAAGTGGGCAAGGCGATCGGTTCCGAAGAGCAGGACCCCGCCGACCGTCGGCACCAGGCGGCCCTGGTGAGGAGTGAGGAGCCGAAGCGTTTGCAGATCGCGTCGCGTCAAAGTGCGCGCCGGGGCGAACCACTCGGAAGCAGTTCGGAAGTCGACCGCTTCCGAGTCGAGCGCGGGTAGCGGACCTTCATCGAACGACTCGCCGGTGGCATAGCGGCGCATCTCGGCAACGAGCGCCGCGTCGGCCAGCCGGTTGGAGGATCCGACCCTTGCGTAGGTGCCGCGTTGCAGCCCCTCGCGCGCCAGATAGTGCGGACGCGCGGGGCTTGGGAATACTTCTATCGCCAAGACCTGGGTGGTGCGGTAGCTCAGCAGTTCCACGTCCGGAAGGAGCCGTGGCTTGATTGAATCGCTGATCAGGTTTACCACCCGCTCCTCCAGATCGAGAGGGTCGCTTACTCCTCGGATGTGCCTGGTACGATCGTCGACGCCAACGAGAATGACACCGCCGGCCGTATTGGCGAAGGCGACGACGGTGCGGAGAAAACGGGCGGGCGAGGAGAGATCGCGCTTGAACTCCAGGTTCTTGCCCTCGGTCTGGCGCAGAAGCTCGGTGAGTTTCATTACTCGGAAGTGTACTCGGAAGCTACGTTCGACGCCACGCTTCCGAGTTTGACCGCCGCCTTCGCGGGACGACTCGGAAGCAGCTCGGAAGTCGACTGCTTCCGAGTCGAGTTCCGAGTCGAGCGCCCGTCGCGCAGAAACCCCAGGTGGCGCTATACGAGCGCGTTCCAGCGTGAAGGCGCGATCCCGGTGCTGCTGCGGTCCAGATCGTCGGGGCGGTTCCGCACGTCGTGGTCGATGCGCCGCGTGTTGGGATCCCGGAAGAAGCGGCGCGCCGCCGGCGGCAGCGTCGCGAGCGTGTCGTGGTCCCACGGTGCGGCCTCCGTCACCGGCCCGGCCCAGGCCGGCCGGTAGGAGATCGCCAGCATACGCCGGTCGGAAGGGGAGAAGTTGGGGAAGTTGCCGTGAAACACCTTCTGGTTGATGACCACCGCGGAACCTGCCGTGCAGGTCACCATCACCTCCTCCTCGTGCCGGAGGAAGCGGTGGTAGGGGTTGGCGTCGGCGTGCACCGACAGGTGCGAGCGCGGCACCACCTTGAACGGCGAGCACTCCGGGGTCAGGTCGTCCAGGTAGTATAGCACTCGCATCAGCACCGGCGAGCTGAGGCTGCCGGAGACGCGCGAGCCGTACGGCAGGGCATCGGTATGGATGGCGATGCCGGGGTGGCCGGGTTCGCAGAGCTGGTAGCTGATGGAGGTGCACAGCACCTCGTCCCCGAACAGGCGCTCCAGGAACGCGACCGTGCCCGGCAGCGCGATCGTCGCCATCGTGTTCGGCAGGTCGCGGCCGAGCAGATCGTCAGCCGTTTGCTTGTGCGGCGAGTAGTCGGTGGCGGTGAGCGGCAGCGCCGCCAGCTCCGCGCCGATGGCGCCGATCTGCTCCGGTCCCAGGATATCGGGCAGGACCAGATACCCGTCCAGCTCCAGGTAGCGGATCCGTTCGCCGATGGTCAGCGCACGCCAGTCGGCGCCGGCCCGGCGCGCACCGGCTATCTCACTGCGCTCGTTGGTGTTGCGGGTATCCATGGGTCAGCGCTCCTGATGAGCTCGATCGTCGACGTGTTGTCGCTGGTACTTCACTGTAACTTCCGCGGCGTTGCGTTGTCTTTCCCATTGAAGGTCTCATACGATCTTTCTCCTTATGTTGTGCGGCCGAGCTGGACTTGTCATCCGGCTCGGCCGTTTTTTGTAACAGGCCGCCGCCCGGTCCCAGGGTGCGTGCCCGTGCCGCGGACCCGAACGGACCGATGTCCGCATCGCTGATCTTTGGGCCGCGGCCAGCTCAGTCGGGGCGTGGGCGTGAATCAGGTGAGCCGTTCGGCGGTGAGGTAGTAGGCGCCGGCGAGTTGCCGGCCTTGCGCGTCGATCCACCAACTGCGGATCTGGGCCGGGCCGCCGTCGAGCGGTACCCGGA
>JAKZWC010000021.1:0-4291 GCA_047515735.1 Spirochaetales bacterium
ACGACTCCTTCAGATGCTGGATGTCGCCCCGCGGGTCGAGCAGGCCACGGACCAGCAGATAGCCGTCGGTGGCATAGCTGACTGCATGCGCGTCGGACAATGGGGCCCCCCTTCGTCCCTACGATGCTGTGGCGGCGCCCACAGGTCAACCGCTTGGGGCTGCGCTGATGGATCTGATGGACGCGGTGGAGGACATACCCGCCATCGCCATGTCCGCGGGCATGACCTGGAGCTGGGAGACCCAACGCCGGGCCGACCGTATGGCTGGATGGGCGCATCGTCGGCGGTTGGGCACAGCGCTCCGACGGAACGGTAGTGGTTGAATTGTTGGAACTCGTGACGCCGGAAGCGCAGGAGTCGATCGCCGCCGAGACGGACCGGGTTCAGGCGTGGCTCGGGGGGACGGTCGTCACGCCGCGCTTCCGCACGCCTCTCGAACGGCGGCTTGCCAGTGGCCGCGAGAGCTGACCAGGAGCGGCCAGGGATTCAACTGGCAACCGCCGCCACGCCCCCGCCATTCGCTACGAGTGGCGGGGGAATTGGCTTCGAGCACACCGGGGTGGTCGCTACATCGCCCCCTTTGGCGTCATGAACTCGGCGTCGATCATGATGGCGACGTCGGTGCCGGCTATCAGCCCGCCGTTGTCCAAGGAGCGGCTCCAGGAGACTCCGAAGTCATGGCGGTCGATGTTAAAGCTACCCGACACGCCGATGACCGTGTTGTCGCCGAAATCGACGGGACCGGTAATGGTGATCGGCATTTCGATCTCTTTGGTCACGCCGCGGATGGTGAAATCGCCCTTCAGGACATAGCCGTCGCCCATCATGGACAAGCCGGTACTCTGGAAGGTGATGGTGGGGTGGCTGGCAGCATCGAAGAAATCCGAGCTGCGCAGATGGTTGTCGCGCTGGTCGTTGTTGGTGTCGATGCTGGCAACCTGGATGGTGGCCGTCAACGAGAACATGGACATGTCTTCCGGGTCATAGTGAAAAGAGGCGTCGAAGTCGTTGAACGAGCCGTTGACCTTGGTGATCACCATGTGGGCGACGCGGAATCCCACGTTGGTGTGGGCGTGGTCGACCTTGAACTCGGCGGCCAGCAGCGGCTGAGCGACCAGCAGGGCGGCCAGCCCCGCGAGAACGATAAACTTACGATACATAGGGTACTCCCCTTAGGATGAGATTTGCGTACGCAACCTGAACGTGCGACGCGTCATTGTCAAGTAATCGACGCTGCATCGAATGCAATTCTTACTGCATTTTATGCACATGAGTCGGAAACGTCGGTCACACCGTGTAATCCAAGTTATGCACGATCGGCGTCCTACGGCGCCAGCGCCTGGGGACTGAGCGGCTTCAGGCCGAGGCGGGTGGCGAGCTCGTCGAGCTGCGACACCGTGCCGTCGTCCAGGGGGAGACCCTCGCGCCGCCGCACCGCGGCGGTACGCAGCTCCGGTTCGCCGGGCAGCAGGATCTCCTCGACGCCCGGCTTGCGGGTGGACGACTTCAGCAGCGCAAAGTACTCCTGCTGCAGCTCCTCCATGGCGGCGCGGCCGCCCAGGGCCTCGGGGTCGGCGGCCCACAGGGTGAAGTTGTTGGAGAACCCGGCGCGGCCGTCGCGCGCGGCGCCGGCATGGCCGCCGGCGAGCATCGCGCCTACCAGATCGACGATCACCGACAGGCCGTAGCCCTTGTGGCCCATGTCGGCGCCCAGCGGCAGCATGGAGCCGCCGTCGTACAGATCCTCGGGGCGGGTGGAGGGCCGGCCCTCGCGGTCCAGGATCTGGCCGGGGGGCAGCTCCTTGCCGGCGAAGCGCGCCACTCGCACCTTGCCCTCGGCGGTGACACTGGTGGTGCAGTCGAGCACCACGGGGTCGCCGGCGGTGGGCACCCCCACCGCGATCGGATTGGTGGACAGCAGCGGGGTAGTGCCGCCCCAGGGCGCCACGATGCCGACGCCGCGGCCGCTGCAGAATACCTGCCCCACCAGCCCGGCGGCCGCCATGCGCAGGGCGTAGACGCCGGCGCGGCCGATATGGTTGGCGTTGCGCACGCCCACCACCGCGGTGCCGTGGGCGCGCGCCTTGGCGATCGCCAGCTCGGTGCCCGCCAGCCCGGCGACCTGGCCGAACACCGCGTTGGCGTCGAGCACCGCCGTCGTTGGCCCCTCGCACACCGTGCGCGGCGTCGCCTTGGGATCGATGTTGCCCTGCTCGATGGCGTCCGTGTACTGCAGCAGGCGATGCACGCCGTGCGAGTCGTGACCGGCCAGGTTGGAGTCGGCCAGGTGATCGGCCAGCGCGGCGGTATGGCTCGGCGGCGCCCCGGCGGCTGCCAGCACCTCGCGGGCAAAGGCATGCAGGGTGTCATAGGTGAAACGGGTTTCGTGTGCCATTCGTGATACCGTCCGCGGATGGTAGCACGGATCGACCGCCCGGAATCGGTGCTGGACCTTGACTCACGGTATATTCACTGCCACCCGGCATCCCCCATGGACGATCACCGTACAGCCCCCGGCATAGCGTTCAACTCCAGGGAATCCATTGCTGCCGAAGACGAGGCGATCCGGGACGCGTTGGAGCACGCCAATGTTCCCGCCCTGCTGGTTGCCGTGGCCCAGCTCACCGGCGACCTGTCACTGCTGCGAGGCGAGATTCGGCCGCGCCTGGTCTGGGGCGACGCGCAGATGGGGCTCACCCGGGCGCAGCAGGAGCAGGTGCGAGCCCGCGCCCACGAGATCCTCGCGGCCTGCCGCGACGGCAGCCTGCGGACGGCACCGCCGCCGGCCCCGGAACAGGTGCACGAGATGGCCAGCTTTCTCGTCGGACAGTCGGTGGGTGACGACTACGTCGAGTTCCTGGTGACCGAGCTCGGCCTCGCCGGCCACGATCCCGGGACCGCCGGCAGCCTCCGTGAGTTGCCGGCGGAGCGGCGTGGCGACTTCCACGTGGTGGTGATCGGCGCCGGAATGTCCGGCATCCTGGCCGCGTATCGCCTGCAGCAGGCCGGCATCCCGTACACGGTGCTGGAGAAGAACGCCGACGTGGGCGGCACCTGGCTGGAGAATACCTATCCCGGCTGTCGCGTCGACACACCCAATCACGCCTATTCCTACTCCTTCGTGCCGCAGGATTGGCCGCAGTTCTTCTCCTCCCAGCCGGTGCTGCTGGAGTATTTTCAAGGCTGCGCCGCGCAGTTCGGGATCCGCGACCGGATCCGTTTCGCCACCGAGGTGGAACGACTGGCCTTCGACGAGCCGAGCCAGACCTGGACGGTCCACACCCGAAACCGTTCAGGGGAGCCGCGACAGCCGCTGCGGGCCAACGCCGTGATCAGCGCCGTGGGTCAGCTCAATCGCCCGCGGTTGCCGGACATCCCAGGCCGCGACAGGTTCCGCGGCGCGGCCTTTCACACCGCGCGCTGGGATAATGCGGCAGAGCTCGCCGGCAAGCGCGTCGCGGTGATCGGTACCGGAGCCTCGGCGTTCCAGGCGGTGCCGGCGATCGCCCCCTCGGTGGCGGAGCTGTTCCTGTTCCAGCGCACGCCGCCGTGGGTCAATCCGCGCCCCGACTACCAGCGGGACGTACCTGCCGGCAAGCACTGGCTGCTGCGCTGTGTCCCCCACTACGCGCAGTGGTTTCGCCTGCTGCAGTTCTGGCTCACCGCCGAGGGCGCGCTGGCGTATGTGTACCGGGACGAGGGGTGGGACGAAGCGGGCAGCATCGGAGCCGCCAACCGCAAGCTGCGCCGCATGCTGGTCAGACACGCCAGGGAGGCGTTGGGAGACGCTCCGGAGCTGCTGCGGAAGTGCATCCCCGACTACCCGCCGGCGGGGAAGCGGATGCTGTACGACGACGGCACCTGGTTCCGGACCCTCAAGCGCGCCAACGTGCACCTGGTCACCGAGCCGATCGCGCGTCTCACGGAGACCGGCGTGGTCACCGCGGGAGACGGGGAAGAGCAGTGCTACGACGTCGACGCGGTGATCTTCGCCACCGGCTTTCACACCACGGACATGCTGCGGTCGATGAGCGTTGCCGGCCGCGGCGGGGAACGGCTGCAGGATGTCTGGGGCGACGACCCGCGCGCCTATCGCGGCATTACCGTGCCGCGCTTCCCCAACCTGTTCTGCATGTACGGGCCGAACACCAACGTGGTGGTGAACGCCAGCATCATCGTGTTCTCCGAGTGCGAGATCCACTACATCATGAGCTGCCTCAGGCTGCTGCTGGAGTCAGGGCAACGCAGCATGGAGTGCCGGCAGGAGGTCCACGACGCCTACAACCGGTGG
>JAKZWC010000022.1:0-5036 GCA_047515735.1 Spirochaetales bacterium
AGATCGAGCCGAGCGCCTGGATGTCGTCCAGCCACTGCTGGCGGCCGTGGCCGCAGGTGGCATCGTCCGGGTTGCCCCCGGTACCCGCCACGATGTAGGGGTCGGCGTTGCCGCAGTGGTCGAGGATCAGGGTGGTGTCCGCGCAGCGCCGTGCCAGCTCGGCCGCGTCGCTCAGCTCCGAGGGACGGATGCAGACGTCGAACAGCAGTCCGCTGGTCCCCAGCCGGCGCACGTCGGCCACGAACTGCTCCTGCAGGCAGAAGCCGCGCGGGCGGTCCGGCGGCTGCAGCACCAGGCGGGCGCCCTTGGCGTGGGAGGTCTCGGCCAGGGCCTGGACGGTGGCCGCGAACCCTTCACCGCCGGGAGTGGCGCCGAACACTCCGGCGACGGTGGGTACGTCGGGGCGGCGGCACAGCGCGCCTATCAGATCGCGTTCGCGCGGCCGGTCGAGGGGATCCACGTCCACTTCCATGTAGACCGCCTTGGCCACGCCGTGGCCCTCGGCCTCACTCTGGTAGTAGTCGATGCGATGGTGCCTGGCGAGCTGCGGCACCTCGTCCAGCCAGGGCAGCGCCAGCAGATCGAGGTCCCACAGGTGCTGGTGGGTGTCGACAATCGGAATCTGGTCCATGGGGTGACGGTAGCGTACTGACGCCGGAGACGCCAGCCGGTGTAGCATGGGAGCGGAGGGGCAGATGGACGGCATAGCATTGGCAATCGTGGGCTGTGGCGGCATGGGGCACCGTCACCTGGAGGGTCTGGCCGAGCTGGCCCGCGCCGGCCTGTCCCAGTATCGGCTGGTGGGAGTGTGCGACCCGGTGGCGGACAACGCCGCCTCCCTGGCGGCGGCCGCGGAGCGCCACTTCGGCGTACGCCCGGCCGCGGTGGCGGGGATGGAGCAGTTGGCCCCGCTCGGGGTGGAGGCGGTGGACGTTACCACCAGCACGCGGCAGCACCACCACTGCGTGGCGACGGCGCTGGAGCAGGGCTGGCACGTGATGGTGGAGAAGCCGCTGGGAGTGTCGGTCGCCGCCTGCCGCTACGTGCGGCAGCGGGCGCGCGACTCGGGGCTGGTGGTGAGCGTGGCGGAGAACTATCGCCGCGACCCGATGAACCGGCTGGCGCGGGCGCTGCTCGACGCCGGTGCCATCGGCGCGCCGCGGCTGTACCTGCATCACGGCGTGGGCGGATCCGACACCATGTTCATCACGGTGTGGCGCCATCGCAAGCACGAGGGCGGGCTGCTGGTGGACGCCGGGGTCCACGACACCGACATGATGGAGTACCTCTGCGGGCCGGTGGAGGAGGTGTACGCGCAGGCGCGGCTGCACGAGCCGGTGCGCGCCAACCCCGCGAGCGGCGGCGGCAGCGTGAATCCGGCGGGCGTCTACGACCGCTGGCAACGGCAGATGCCGGAGCGCTTCGAGGTCGACGCCGAGGACGCGGTGTACGCCACGCTGCGCTTCGCCAACGGCGCGGCGGGACAGTACGTCGCGGATCACTCGGCACATGGCCTCGGGCAGTGGCGGCGCGCCATGTACGGCGCGAGCGGGGCGCTGGAACTGCCGCACGACCGTCGCGGCCAGACCTTCGTGCTCGACCGGGAGGGCGTGCGCCGCAGCGGCGCCGAGCTGCTGGAGCTGGTTCCGGAGTTCCGGCTGGAACAGGTGACCGCGCGCCTCTTCGGTGGCGAGCGGCTGGGCAGCTACGAGCTGGAGTTCCCCGCCATCGACCGCAAGCTGATCGCGGTCGAGTATGCGGAGCTGGGCCGGGCCGTGAGCGACGGCGTTGCCGTTGAGGTGGACGTGGAGCAGGGGATGCGCTCGGTCGCCCTGTGCTACGCCATGCTGGAGTCCGCCGCGGCGGGCCGGGCGGTCGCCATCGCCGACGTGCTGAGCGGAGCCGTGCGCGGCTACCAGGAGCCGATCGACGAGGTAGCCGGGTTGCAGGGCGCGTAACGCTCCGTCAACTACGCTACGCCGACCGCAGCTTCGGGGCCATCGCCGCGGCGGCGAGGCCGGTGAGCACCACCAGCGCTCCCGTGGCGGCCAGCGCCCACTGCACACCGAAGGTCTCGGCAGCGCCGCCGAGGGCCAGGTAACCCACCCACCCGAAGCCGATCGCGAACACCCACCCGCCGATGGCCCGGCCGCGCATATTGTCCGGCACGTGTTGCTGCAGCAGGATCCACTGCATCGCGTCGAAGGCTGCCGCCATCGCCCCCACGCCCATGATCAGGACCAGCGACAGCGGGAACACGCCGGAGGAAGCGAACGACAGCAGGAACGCGCCGTAGCCCAGGGTGATGCCGATCAGCAACGGACCCTTGCGGCGGACGCTGCCGATCGCCGTCAGCGCGATCACCCCCGCCAGCGAACCGAGGCCGGCCATCATGCTCAGTATGCCCAACCCCACCTCGCCCACCTCGAGCACGTCGCGGGCCACTGCTGGCAGCACCGAATGGTAGGCGAACCCGAACATCTCCACGAGCACCGCCAGCGCCAGCACCGTCCTCACCAACGGGACGGAAAACATCACGCGCAACCCGTCGACCATATCCCTCAATACCGAAGTGTCTCGGGCCCCGGTGCACGGTCTTCGCGGCGCCACGGGGCGCATCGTTCCCACCACCAGCCCGCCGATCAGAGATACGATCGCGCCTGCGAACATGGCGGTGGGGATGCCGTACCTGGCGATCACGACTCCGCCGATCAGCCCTCCCAAGGCTCCCACGCCGCGGGCGCCGACCGACTGCAACGCGACCGCGTTCATCGCGGCCCGGCGCGGAACGGTATCGGTCACCAGCGCTTGCGTGGACGGGGTCTCGAACGAATGCCCGACGCCGGCAAGCGCGATCAGCAGGAACGCGACCCAGAGTGGTTCGAGGCCCGACAGGACAAAGATCGCCAGCAGCGCCAGCAGCAGCGCCCGATACGCGGCCGCGATCCCAAGCAGCCGATTGCGCGGCATCCGATCGCTGATCGCTCCGGCTAGCGGTGCCGCGATCAGTCCGGGCGCCTGCCGCGCCGCAAACGACGCGGCGGTGAGGAACACCGACTCGGTCTCGGTCAGAATCAGCCAGCCGACGGCGAGGCGTTCCGTCCAGACGGCCAGCGCGATCAGCACCCCGGTGACCCATACGCGCCGGAACGCCGGGTAACGGAACGCGCCGGGTGCCGCGCTCAGCCGTGGATTGCGCAACACTGAACGCACCCGGCGTCGCCGGGGGAGAGTACGAACTCCCGCATGGCACGCAGTCGGCACGTTGTTGCGGTAGAATCAGGCGAAGTGGGATCGGGCAAACAGGGCGTGCAACCTGCAGATCGATCGCGGCCGGGGCGGCGCCTCCGCGTCCTGACGGATGGCCAGCTCGCCGACTTCCGGCGTGACGGCTTCCTGATCGTGGAAGATCTGGTCGACCCGGACATGACCGCGCGCCTCGCCGAGCGCGCCGATCTGATCGCCTCGGGACGGGGCATCTCCATTGCTGAGCAGTATATACAACTGGAGGCACCGTTCCTGGACACTGGCGCCGGGATTCAGGGCGCCACCACCGCGGTGCGCAAGATGTACCAGCTCGCGCGCCACGACGAGGTGCTGCGCGAGCACGCCTTTGGCGACCGGCTGGTCGACGTGATCGCCGATCTGCTCGGCACCGACGACCTGAAGCTCTACAACGATCAGCTCTTCATGAAGCCGGCCCACCACGGTGGCGCGCAGGCTTGGCACCAGGACTCGCAGGCATGGCTGAACATGTTCCCGATGGACATGCTCACCGCGTGGACGGCGATCGACGAGGCCACCATTGTCAACGGCTGCCTGTGGATGGCCACCGGCAGCCAGCGCTGGGGGATGATCCCCGATTCGGCGCGGGAGCGGGTCGAGTCACTGCTGGACGGCGACTGGCCCACCGCCCCCATCGAGCTGCGCCCCGGCAGCGTCAGCTTCCACCACAGCCTGACCTACCACCGCAGCGGCGCCAACCGCAGTCCCCGCCGCCGCCGCGGCTACGCCACCCACTACATGCGCGCCCGCACCTGGTACCTCCCCGAGCTGCGCGAACGCCCCGACCTGCTCCCGTTCCTCTCCATCCGCGGCCGCGAGTTTCCCGGCTGCGTGTAGGTAGGCCAGCGCCCCACCGCGCGGCCTGGGTTGCCGATCAGCTTGGCGTCAACAATGGCATGAAGCAGTACCATGAACGATGATGTTGGCGCGCTTCTCAGCGGCCCGATTGTCGTGCCATATGTTTCCGTTGAGTATCACTGGCGATGGTCTCGATACACATCCTCTGCACCTGATCGGGACTCGTGGACCGGGCCTCTGACAGGTAATTGATGCCGTATCGCGCCCGCTCGATCGCCTCCTGGGCGTCGCTCTTATCCGGTTCGTACGTGTGGTCATAGTCAGCACGCTGACGACTCAGATAAAGGCGCACAAATCGCTGTGCAACTCTCGCAGGTTGGAGTCGCATCGGTTATTTCCTTTGAGATTGTCGCAAACTGTGCGGACCTTGCCGTGCTCGACCAGTCTGCGAGCAGTAGCTTTCACGTTTCGCCGGTAGGGCCGGGCGACCTCCGCCGTGAATGCGGTGAATAAAGCGTAGTAGGCCGTGGAGATCGAGCGGCGAATACGTGCTCTCGATGGCCGGCCCCGTCCTGGGGGAACCAAGGCCTCGGCTGCTTCGAGCAACCCCTCTGGGGTCACCGGCCCTCCGGGACCCTGTCAGCCTCAGGCACAACTCGGGCATTTCGGAATGCCTTGGAAACGGTTTTCGCCGTACGGAACAAACACGATGTACTGCCGACTCCGGCCAGTCGATCCGCCAGCATCTGCTCGTAGCCCATGAGTTTGTGATCCGGCCATACCTCACGTCCGGGATCTGGCGGCGGCAGTTCCCAGACCGTCGTCACCATCCACTCGTCCGCCCAATCCGGATCAGGCTGGATCACCATATAACGGATGCGGGCAGGGTCACCGGTACGGGACAGCTCCGTATTCAACTCAACAAGATTCCGTTCCGTTTCGTTCCATAGATC
>JAKZWC010000023.1:0-6914 GCA_047515735.1 Spirochaetales bacterium
GAGCAGTTCCTTCGTGCTATCGAACATGCGTCGGCTCCGGTCCTAGCTGATAGATAATAGCTCAGCGTCGGGCAGCGCCTACGCGCTTCTTCATCTGGTACTTCCACGGCACCGGGTCGTCGCCGCGGTGGGCGAAGGCGGCAGCCCTGCCGGGAGCGTTGTGGTAGTGCTGGGCGATCGCCACCCGGCGCTCGACGCCGCGGTTGGCGAACGCGCCGTGCACCATGTTCTTGTGGTGAAAGCTCACGTCGCCGGGTTCCAGTTCCAGCGGAATCAGGTCCTGCTCCGGGATACCGCCGGTGATGGTCTTGAACATGCTCACGCCGTGGGTCCAGTCGTGGTCGTAGATGCGGTGGCGGTGGCTGCCGGGCAGCAGCCACATGGTGCCGCCATGGGCGGTGGTACGGCGCAGCGGCATCCACGCCGTCGCCGCGGTATGGCCGCCGCGCTGCAACTGCCAATAGTGGTCGTCCTGGTGCCAGGGGGTGGCGTTGGGCGCGTCGACCCCCTTGATCAGCGCCTGCTGCTGAAACACGGTGGCGTGCTCCGAGCCCATCAGCGCGGCGGCCGCTTCGCGCAGGCGGCGGTCGTCGTGCAGCGCGGCCAGCACCGGGTCGCTGATCGGAAACCGGGTGGCCATGACCTGCAGCGTGAAGCGGCCCGGATCGTCGGGAGTCTCCCAGGATGCCGGCCCGCACACGAAGCCGTCGCCGGGATAGCGCCCGCCCAGCATCCCGTCGAGACGTTCCACCAGACGCTCCACGTCGGTGCGCGACAGGAGCTGCCGTAGCGTCACGTGGCCGTGCTCGTAGTAATGCGCGATCTCCGCCTCGGCTACCATCCGCGTCGTACTGACTCCGCCTCCACGGCGCCCCCCTGACGCATGACGCACCGACCACGGGGGGCGACCGGCTGGGCGGTGACGGACTCGAACCGCCGACCACCTGGGTGTAAACCAGGTGCTCTACCAACTGAGCTAACCGCCCGCATCATGCCGCGGCAGGCCGGACCCGCAACCGGACGCCCATCCGCTGCCGGCACGCTATCCGCTCCGGCGACCGGCTGTCAAACCGCGCATGGCCGCCGCCGGCAATCGCAGCGGGCCGCCCAGCCACGCCGGAACGGGCCCAAACGGGCCCCGGTGGGCGTTGTCGATCTGCGCGCCAGGACGTAGAATATCGCGCGATGGATAAGCTGAGAGCGAGCCGCTGGGCTCGGGTTGCGAGCCTCGTGGCTCTGTTTGGATTGCTGGCCGGCGCTCCGGCGTTCGCCCAGGAAGCGTCGGTGGCGACCCAGATCGCCGACATCATCACCGGCATCGACACGATGTGGGTGCTGATGGCCGCCTTTCTCGTGTTTCTGATGCAGGCTGGCTTCGGCATGCTGGAGGCGGGTCTGATCCGTGCCAAGAACACCGCCAACATCCTGATGAAGAACCTGATGGACTTCTGCATGGCGTCGATCGGCTTCTTCATCTTCGGCTACGCCATCATGTTCGGCTCCGGCAACGCCCTGTTCGGCACTTCCGGCTGGATGCTGCTCGGCGCCGAGTCGGGCGCCGACGTGCCGCTGTTCGCCTTCTGGCTGTTCCAGGCGGTGTTCGTCGGCGCCGCCGCCACCATCGTGGCCGGGGGCATGGCCGAGCGGATGAAGTTTCCGGCCTACATAGTCTATTCGTTCCTGATCTCCGCGTTCGTGTACCCGGTCGTGGGACACTGGATCTGGGGTGGCGGCTGGCTCGCCAACATGGGCTTCACCGACTTCGCCGGCTCCACCGTGGTGCACGCCGTGGGCGGCTGGGCGGCATTCATCGGCACCAAGACGCTGGGACCGCGCATCGGCAAGTACGGCCCCGACGGCAAGCCCAACGTGCTGGGGGGACACTCCCTGCCGCTCGCCTCCCTGGGGATGTTCCTGCTGTGGTTCGGCTGGTTCGGCTTCAACCCCGGCTCGACCCTGGGCGTGGGCGACGGCTCCCTCATCGCGCGCGTCGCCATCAACACCAACCTCGCGGCGGCAGCCGGGGCGATCGCCGCCACCGCCACCGTGTGGATCGTAGCCGGCAAGCCCGACCTCACCATGGGCATGAACGGCGCCCTCGCCGGCCTGGTGGCGATCACCGCGTCGTGCGCGTTCGTAGAGCCGGGGCACGCGATACTGATCGGACTGATCGGCGGCGTGATCGTCGTGTTCGGGGTGTTGTTCCTCGACCGCCATGGCGTCGACGACCCGGTGGGCGCCATCGCAGTGCACGGCATGAACGGCATCTGGGGGACCCTGGCCGTAGGAATCTGGGGGCAGGCTGCTCTAGGCGTCCCCAACGACGGGCTGTGGTATGGCGGCGGCTTCACTCAGCTCGGGATCCAGTTGCTGGGCACCGTCACCGTAAGCGTATTCATCATCGTGGTGATGGGACTGATCTTCAAGCTGATCGACGTGGTCATGGGCCTGCGCGTGCCGCGCGACGAGGAGCTGAAGGGGCTGGACGTCGCCGAGCACGGCGCCGACGCGTACGGCGGCTTCCAGGTGTTCTCCACCGAATAGAGCGCGGAGAGCGGCCTCCGGCGCGCGGCGTACGGGGCCCCCGCTTACCGGAGAGCGGGAGGCCCCCGGGTGGAGCGCGGTCCGGGTCTGCGGTGGCGGGCCGCGGTCAGCGGTTCAGGTCGACGTGCTTGCCGGTGATCACGAAAATCGCAGCCTCGCAGATGTTGGTGGTGTGGTCGCCCACCCGCTCCAACTGCTTGGCCACGAACAGCAGCGAAGACGCCTGGGTGATGTTCCGGGGAGTTTCCATCATGTAGGTGAGCAGTTCGCGGAACAACTGCGAGTAGATCTCGTCCACCTTGTTGTCGCGGGCGCTCACCTGCTCCGCCAGGGCGCTGTCCTGGGTCACGAAGCTGCGCACCGAGTCGCGCAACATGGCGCAGGTTTCGTCGGCCATCAATGGAATGGCGATCAGTTCCTTGATGAGTTGCTCGGAGGCCAGCCGTTGCGCCACCCGCGCCACGTGCACCGCCAGGTCGCCGATCCGCTCCAGCTGCGAGATGACGTTGAGCGTGCCGACGATCTGCCGCAGGTCGGTAGCCACCGGCTGCTCGGTGGCCAGCAGCCGCAGGCAGGAGTCGTCGATGTCGTGGTGCATGCGGTTGACGGTGTCCTCGTCGCGCAGTACCAGTTCCGCGCCGTTCACGTCGTGCTCCGCAAGCGCGCGCACCGAGCCGCGTATCCCGCGCTCCACCTGCTGCCCCATGGTGGTGAGCGCATCACGCAATTCGTCGAAGGCATGGTCGTATTGGGCCCGCAGTGGCGGCGTCACGTGGTTCCTCCTATCCGAAGCGACCGGAGATGTAATCCTCGGTGCTCTGCTCGTCGGGGTTGGTGAAGATCCTGCCGGTCGGCCCATACTCCACCAGGTAGCCGGCGCGCTCCTCGCCCATCATGAGGAAGGCGGTGTAGTCGGACACCCGCGCCGCCTGCTGCATGTTGTGGGTCACGATGATGATGGTGAAACGGGCCGCCAGTTCCTTCATCAGGTCCTCGATGCGCAGCGTGGCGAGGGGATCCAGTGCCGAGCAGGGCTCGTCCATCAGGATGATCTCCGGCTCCACCGCGATGGCACGGGCGATGCACAACCGCTGCTGCTGGCCACCGGAAAGACTCAGGCCGCTGTCCTGCAGCTTGTCCTTCACGTCATCCCACAGCGCGGCCTGGGTGAGGGATTTCTCCACCAGCTCGTCCATGCGGCCGGTAAAGCCGTTGATGCGCGCGCCCCAGGCGATGTTCTCGTAGATCGACTTGGGAAACGGGTTGGGCTTCTGGAACACCATGCCGATGCGCCGTCGCACCTCGACGGGATCCACATCGGTGTCGTAGATGTTGCGCCCCTGGAACTCCACCGTCCCTTCCGTACGCGCGGTCGGCACTAGCTCGTTCATCCGGTTCAAGGAGCGCAGCACCGTGGTCTTGCCGCAGCCGGAGGGACCGATCAGCGCGGTGATGCGGCGCGTACCGAAACTGATGCTGATGTCGCGCACCGCCAGAAAGCTGCCGTAATAGACGTGCAGACCGTCGACCGAGAGGGCGCTGGACTCGGCGGACGGGACCGGCAGGTCCGCGGCGTGCGAGGTTACCTGGGTAGACAACGGCTCATCCCGTTCTCAATAGAATCGGGCCCCATCAGGACCTTTGCTTCTTGGCGTAATGGTTGCGCAGCAGGATCGCCGTGGCGTTCAGGGTCAGCAGCAGCACCAGCAGCACCAGGATGGCGGCAGCCGCCGCGTTGCGAAACTCGGCCTGCGGCCGCGCGGTCCACTGATAGATCTGGATCGGTAGCGTGGTGAACTTGGAGAACGGGCCGCTGGGATCCAGCGTCACCAGCGTGGAGGCGCCGACCACCACCATCGGCGCAGTCTCGCCGATGGCGCGGGAAGTGGCCAGGATGGTGCCGGTCATGATGCGGTCCATGGAGCCGGGCAGGATATGGTCACGAATCGTCTGCCACTTGCTCGCCCCGAGACCGTAGCTCGACTGGCGCAGGCTGTCGGGCACCGCCTTGATCGCCTCCTGGGCGTTGATGATGATCACCGGGAGAATCAACAGGCCGAGGGTGAGCCCGGCGGAGAGGATGGTGCGGCCGTTGGCGCTGGCGTCGCTGGCCAGCCCGAACACGGCGCCGCTGGTGACCTGCTCCATGGCACGCACGAACACCGTCAGCCCGAGCATCCCGTAGATGATGGACGGCACCCCCGTCAGGTTGTTGATGTTGGTCTGGATGGCGCGGTTGAGCCGGGTGTCGTGTGCGTACTCCTCCAGGTAGATGGCGGCGCCGACACCCACCGGAAAGGCGAACAGCACGGTGATCAGGATGGTCCACAGCGAGCCCTTGATGGCCGCCCGTACGCCGGCGTCGTCGGGCCGGCTGGACTGGGCGCGGCTGATGAACGGGCCATTCAGCCAGGAACGGAATACCACCACTGCCTCGGGATACCTGGCCAGCGCCTCCTCGACCACCGCCTGGCGCCGGAACAGCGAGTCCCACAACGTCCAGGCCTGCACCACGGACGGATCCACCACCCGCTCGATCACCAGCGCGTAGACCTCGTCGCGGCTGCGGTCGGGGAACGGCTGCTCGCGCTCGAAACGGCGCATCAGGCCGCGCGAAACGTGCTCGCCCAATACGGCCTGCAGCGTCTCCTTCTCCATGCGCTCCAGGGCCACGCCGTCCCGGGTCAGCTCGCGCGGTTCGATCGCGTTCTCGATCGCCACCAGGCCGAAGGCGCGGTTGGCGACCGTCAGCAGCAGCGCGGTGAGCATCACGATCGCCAACGCGGTGGCCACATGGAACACCAGCCGCCAGATCAGGCCCATGCGGTGGCGCGCGGGCAGGTTGGCCGTCATGTTGCTCACTCGTACACCTCGCGGAAGCGCCGCACGATGCGCCGGCTCAACATGTTCAGTCCCAGAGTGATGAAGAACAGCACCATCCCGATCGAGTAGATGCTGCTGTAGTCGATCGAATGATAGCTCAGGTCGCCGCCGCTGATACGCACGATATGGCCGGTCATGGTCTCGGCGGCGTGGAACGGGTTGAAGGTGAAGGCGGATCCGGCGCCGGCGGCCAGGGCCACGATCATGGTCTCGCCCACGGCCCGCGACAGCCCGATGATGAAGGCGGCGGCGATGCCGGAGAATGCCGCCGGCACCACGATCTTGACGGCCGTCTCCAGACGGGTCGCGCCCAGGCTCAGGGCCGCCTCGCGCAGGGACAGCGGCACCGCCGACAGCGCGTCCTCGGCCATGGAGGATATCAGCGGCAGGATCAGGATGCCGATCACGATGCCGGCGGACGCCGTGTTGTAGATCTGCACCACTTCCACGCCGAACACGCCGCGCAGCAACGGAGTCAGGAAAGTGAGGGCGAAGTAGCCGTAGACCACGGTAGGGATACCGGCAAGGACCTCCAGGATCGGCTTGAGGAACGCGCGCATCCTGGGGTGGGCGTACTCGCTGAGGTAGATCGCCACGCTCATGCCGATCGGCACCGCCACCAGCATCGCGGTAAGGCTGGTCGTCAGGGTGGCGTTGACCAGGGGGATGATCCCGAACTTGCCGATTGCCGGCTGCCACTCGGTGGTGGTGAGGAACATCCACAGATTCACGGCATCGTTGCGGAAGAACCGGATCGACTCGCGGCCCAGCACGATGACGATGCCCACGGTAACGAAGATCGACAGGGCGCCGCAGAAGAACAGCAATGCCTGAATGACGGCCTCGCCGGGCCGGGGTTTACGGGAGAGCGCGTGAGCGCGCCTGCTGGACGCAGCTCCGGTCACGAGCGGGGGACTGGTCGATTCGGCCCTCTCCGTGGTGGACAATCGCAACCTCGGCTCGGAATATCGGCATGGATTGTTAGGGGATTGTGAGCGCCGTGCCAAATTTGCATGAATACCGGGAAATGTGTCGCGTTACTTGCCGCGGAGGGCTTGCCGGTAGAGAGCCTCCCGGCGCTTGAGAAAGTCGTAGGGCACGTCGTAGGCGGGTTCGAGCCGGTTGCGGGTGTGGATCTCGCCGGTGGGCCCGATCAGCGGCGGCTGATCCGGGCGGAACAGCGCCACGTAGTCCGAGAACTCCGCCGACAACTCCAACTCGTGCACCGAGTAGTACCAGCTCAGCTGCTCCCGATGGGCATACTCGTACAGGTATCCCATCACGGTGCGCTTCTGCCGCTCCTCCAGCGCGAACACCGGCTCGTCCATCATCAGCACGCGCGACCCATAGAGCAGGCAGAACGCCAGCAGGGTGCGTTGCAACTCGCCCTTGCTCACCTCCTGGGTGCGCTTGTGGAGCACGCCGCGCAACTCGAACACGTCCACCAACTCGCGCACGAACTCCTCGCTGTGCTCCTCGTGATACCC
>JAKZWC010000024.1:0-11641 GCA_047515735.1 Spirochaetales bacterium
ACAGTTCGCTCCATGGGCAGCAGGCGACTGCCGCCGCGCCGACTTGGTGGCCTCTCAGGTGTCGGGGGCTCCGGCTGCCGCAGGCGCGGCGTGGCGGTACCACTCCGGGCCTTCCTCTCCCGGTTCCGGCAGCACCTGCCCCGCTTCCATCGTCCACGACGCGGGGCCCTCGGTGATGCGGCCGCCCAACTGCTCGGCCGGGACGCCGGTAATGTCGCGGAACGCGCCCTTGAGCTCGGCCAGCAGCTTCTCTTTCAGTGCCGCCGGCCGGCCGGCGCGGTTGCCGCCGTCGATGTAGTAGGGCTCGGCAAACTCCGAGCACCGGTCCTCGAAGAACGCCACGTGCACGAAGCTGCGCGGCGCTCCGGTCATTCCGCAGTGGATGTCGGTGAACGCCCGAGCGACCTGTTGGCGTTGCTCGAACGGAACCGAGTCTTGCGGAATGAGGCAGCGGTAGAAGGGCATCTCTTCCTCCGTAGCGTCGAAGATGGCGGCCGGGTCAGGTCCGGTCGCGCGCCGCTACGATCAGCTCGTCGGTGCCGCAGCCGGTGGTCTCGCACCACATGTCGCAGATCTGTTGCATGAGGTCGACCCGGACCTCCTGCACGCATCCGGGCGGGATCAACCCTCTGACCATGGAGGTGGTGGAGATCTCGCCCCCTCGGAAACCGAAACCGCGAGGTATCACCGTGAACTCGGCCTCGACCTCCTCGGGCGATCCACCAAGGAGCGACGTGCTGATCCGGGCCAGCGCGGCCTTCAGCTCGGGCCGGAGCCGTGTGGAGATCACTTCCTCTTGAACGATGCAATTGAAGCTGATCATGGGAACCCGCCGGTGGGGTGCGCGAGCGCTCGCCGCCAGTACTGGCTTCAGAGTACCACGGCGCCCGCGCGTTGTGCACCGACGCAGGCACCGGCCCTACGGTGCGGTCCGGGCGGCGGCCTCGATCTCGGCCCGGCGCTTGTCGCAGGGCCGTTTTTCCCGCACGCTGTCCGCAGCCACGGCAGCCTCATGAAGATTACCGCAGTCGAAGTCTACGTGCTACGTGCTACGCGCCCCGGACGGCGGGCGCCCCCACTGGGTCAGTCACTTCGTGGTCCCCAAGGCCAACGAGCTGCTGGTGCGGTTGCGCACCGACGCCGGCATCGAGGGCATCGGCCTGGCCACCAACTACACGCCCGTCGAGGCGGCGGTGCACGCGGTGCGCAGCGGTATCTGCGATCTGATCGTGGGTTCCGATCCGCTGGCCCCGGAGGCGCTATACCAGAAGCTGTTTTCCCTTACCTGGCAGCGTCTCGCGCATGAGCGCGGCTGGTCGCGGGAAGCGCTGGTCAGGATTTCCGCGGCCGTCGACATCGCCGCCTGGGACATCGTCGGCAAACGGGCGGGGCTGCCGCTGTACCGGCTGTTCGGCGGTTATCGTAGCGTGGTGCCGTGCTACGTGACCTGCGCCTACTATCGCGACGGCAAGGATCTCGCCGAGCTGCGCGACGAGATGGAGATGCTCAAGGCGCAGGGCCATACCGGGTTCAAGGCCAAGGCGGGCGGGGCCTCGCTGGCCTGCGACCTGGAGCGGCTGGCGCTGGTGCGCGAAGTGATCGGCGACGGCAACGACCTGATGGTGGACGTGAACCGCGCCTGGGACCTGGAGACGGCCACCGAGGCGGCGCGGCTGCTGGAGCCGCTGCGTCCGCGCTGGCTGGAGGAGCCGGTGCGCTGGGCCGACGACCGCCGCGAGCTGCGGCTGCTGTCGACCAGAACCTCCATCCCCTTGTCCGCCGGGGAGAGCGAGCTGACCAGTTACGGCTGCCGCGCCCTGCTGGAAGAGCAGGCGATCCGGATCCTGCAGTTCGACTGCACCATGATGGGCGGCTTCACCGAGGGGCGCAAGCTGGCCGCCCTGTGCGAGCTGCATCACGTGCAGGTGGCACCGCACCACGACTGCTTCCTCCATGCCCACATCGTCGCCGCCAGTCCGGCGGGGTGCATCGTCGAGAGCTTCACCGATCCCGAGCGCGATCCGCTGCAGGCGGAGCTGTTCGAGGACCCCCCGCGCATCGCCGGCGGCCGGCTCACCCTCAAGGAGGAGCCGGGGCTGGGCCTGACCCTTTCGGACGCGGCTCTGGCGCGGTTCGGCGAGCGCATCATATAGCATCACCTGGGAGGGAAGATGAGACCCACCGAGTTGCGCTGCGAGTACGCGGTCGATCCGCTCGGGATCGACGCGCGCCAACCGCGGCTGAGCTGGCAGACCCCGGCGGAGCCGTGCGGCTACCGGCAGTCCGCCTACCAGGTCGTGGTGGCCGGCAGCGTGGCCGCGCTGCGCATCGGCGGCGAGCTGCTCTGGGACAGCGGCAGGGTGGCCTCGGAGCGGTCGGTGAACGTGCCGTACGCGGGACGGGAGCTGGGCAGCGGAGAGCGCTGCTGCTGGCAGGTGCGTACCTGGGACCGGGTGGACCGCGCCGGCGCCTGGAGCGAGGCGGCGTGGTTCGAGATGGGGCTGCTGGCAGCGGACGACTGGCAGGGCGCCTGGATCGCGGCGCAGCGCGGCATCTCGTCACCGCTGCTGCGCACGGAGTTCACGCTGGCGGCGGCGCCGGCGCGGGCGCGGGTGTACCTGAGCGGGCTGGGCTACTACGAGCTGCGCATCAACGGGGCCAAGGTGGGGCGGCAGGTGCTGGACCCAGCGTCGAGCTACTACCACAACGACCTTGAGCTGGAACTGAGTTCGCGGGTGCTGTACACGAGCCACGACGTGAGCGGGCATCTGCGAGCGGGGCGCAACGCGGTGGGGGTGATGCTGGGCAACGGCTGGTATGCGGCGGAGGCGGACGTGCCGCCGTCGCCGAGCCACCGCAAGCCGTACGGGGAGCGGCCGCGGCTGCTGCTGCAGCTCGAGGTGGAGCCGGTGGAAGGAGAGCCGGTGCGCGTGGTCAGCGGCACGGGCTGGAAGGCGAGCGCGGGGCCGGTGCGGTACAACGACTACAGCCACGGGGAGAGCTACGACGCGCGCCGGGAGCAGGCGGGGTGGGACACGCCGGGCTACGACGACTCCGGCTGGAGCGCGGCGCAGGAAGTGGCGGCGCCGAGCGGGAAGCTGCGGGCGCAGCCGCTGGCCGCGAGCGAGGTGGTGGAGACGCGGGCGGCGCAGCGCGTGTTGCGGCCGCGAGCCGGGGTGGCGGTGTACGACTTCGGGCAGAACTTCAGTGGCTGGAGCCGGCTGCGGGTACAGGGGGAGCGCGGCGCGCGCGTGGTGCTGAAACACGGGGCGCGGGTGTACGAGGACGGTTCGCTGGATGCCCGCAGCAACCTGTACGACCTCCACTGCACCCATGTCGCGCGCCAGCGCGACAGCTACACGCTGAAAGGGCGCGGAGTGGAAGAGTGGGAGCCGCGCTTCACCCTGCACGGGTTCCGCTACGTGGAGGTGAGCGGCTTGCCGGGGACGCCGCAAGCGGAGCAGGTGGAAGGGCGGGTGGTGCGCAACGCCGTCGAACGGGTGGGCAGCTTCCGCTGCTCCAACGAGCTGCTCAACCGGATCCACGAGGCGGCGGTGTGGACCTTTGCCAGCAGCCTGCAGGGGTTCCCGCAGGACGCGGCGGACCGCTCGGAGCGGGTGGGGTGGCTGGGGGACCCGATCCCGGAAGACTACATGTACAACTTCGACACGGCGCAGTTCTGGACGAAGTGGAGCGACGACCTGGGCGACTCGCAGCGACCGGACGGAAAGCTCCCGGTGATCTCCCCGCTGCACTGGCGCGGCAGCACGTTCGCCCCGTACGGCGATTGCCCGGTGTGGTGGAGCCATTACGCGCTGATCCCGTGGTCGGTGTACTGGTTCTACGACGACGAGCGGGTGCTGGCGCGGCATGCCGTGGGAATCGGCAAGCTGGTGGATTACCTGAGCTCGCGGGCGCAGGGGCACATCGTGGAGTTCGGGCTGGGCGATCACATGGAACCGCAGCCCGACGGCACGACCAGCTCCAGCCCGCGGCACACGCCGCCGGCGCTGACCTCGACCGCGTACTACCACTTCGACGCGCAGGTGGCGGCGCGGGCGGCTGAGATCGCGGGGCGCAGCGAGGAGGCGCGCCGCTACGGGGCGCTGGCGGAGGAGATCAAGGCGGCGTTCAACCGGCGCTTCCTGGACCCGGAGAGCAACGATTACGCGACCGGGAGCCAGACCGCGAACGCGGTGCCGCTGGCGCTGGGGCTGGTGCCGGAGGAGCGGGTTGGCGCGGTGCTGGCGAACCTGATCCGGGAGATCGAGGAGCAACACGCCGGTCACCTGTCGACGGGGATGCTGGGGACCAACGCGCTGGTGAACGTACTGCCGCGGCACCGGGCGGCGGAGCTGATGTATCGCATCGCCACGCAGACCACGTTCCCGAGCTGGGGCTACATGATCGAGCGCGGCGCGACCACGCTGTGGGAGTCGTGGAGCGACCTCCGGGAAGAGAAGCTGAGCCTGAACATGAAGCTGCTGGGGAGCGTGGAGAAGTTCTTCTACCGCGACCTGGCGGGGATTCGGGCGACGGCGCCGGGGTTCCGGGAGGTGGCGATCGCGCCGCAGGTAGTCGGCGACCTGGAGTGGGCGCGGGCGCAGGTACGCACCGTGCGGGGCGAGATCGCAGTGCACTGGCGGCGAATTGAAAACGCGTTCGAGCTGGACCTCGAGATTCCGGGCAACGTGACCGCCGACGTGAGCCTGCCGAAGCGCGGCTTGACGGAGGTGCAGGTTACTGAAGGAGAGCGCCGGATCTGGGACTCAGGCACCTCGATCGCGACTGTGCCGGGCATTGGCGACATTGCAGAGAGCGCCGACAGCATCAGGCTCCGCACCGGCTCCGGCAGCTATCATCTCCGACTCGCCGGCCGCCCGGACCGCCGTTCGTGATCTCCCCCTCAACCGTACTGCCGGGAGGACGCCTATGATCAACTCGCTACGGTTGGTCGACTTCAAGAATTTCGCCGATGTGACCTTGCGCATGGGGCCGTTCACCGTGATCGTGGGGGCGAACGCGAGCGGCAAGAGCAACCTCCGAGACGCCTTTCGGTTCCTGCACGGTATTGGCCGAGGTTACACTCTTCCGGACGTTATTGGCGGGAGGTACGGTGCGGGCGGTCACGTAGAGTGGGAGCAGATACGAGGCACGGCCAAGGAAGTAGTTCGTTTCGGCCAGTCTCGGTTCGCACTGTCGTTCAGAATGGCGCTCGACCACACTGACGTGCACTATCGGATCCGTATACGCGTAAGTAAGTCCGGGGCATTCAGAGTCGTTCGAGAGCAACTGAGAGTTGGCGGATCACTGGTCTACACAAGCCATCCGGGCAGCGATGATCCGGTTCAGTCCCAAGACGATGACAACCATCTACTACTTCGGATGGCGAAAACCGGGACACAAAAAAAGCTGGGCCTGCGGATCGCCGTGCGGCCGAACCAGCCGGCGTTGACGCAGATCCAAGAACACAGTCGGGTCGTACGATCGCACAAGGAATGGGTATCTCAGGTCGCCCAGGCTCTCGCCGGCATACGCTTTCTCGATTTGTCACCCGACCGGATGCGGCAGCCGGCGTTCCCTGGCCAGACCGTACTAGGTGACAGCGGCGAGAATTTGCCTACCGTACTGAAGGAGATCTGTGCAGACGAGCGACGCAAGAAAACGTTGGCGGAGTGGACTCAGGCGTTAACGCCCATGGATGTGGATGACTTCGAGTTCCCAACAGATCCGACTACTGGCCGGGTGCAGCTCGTCCTTGTTGAGAAGAACGGCAGTAGGGTGTCAGCGTATTCGGCGTCGGACGGCACGCTGCGCTTTCTCGCCATGCTGGCGGCTCTTCTCGGTACCAACCCGGCTCGCCTCTACGTGTTCGAGGAGATTGACAACGGTATCCATCCGTCTCGGCAGCAGCTCCTTATGGACCTGATTGAGGGCCAGACCGCGAAGGGTAACTACCAAGTGGTTACGACTACGCATTCACCCGACCTGATTGAGTTGGTCGGTACTGACACGTTCGAGAGTACCTCCGTGGTGTGTCGCTGTCCCGATACGGACGACGCAGAAATTCGCGCGGTTGCGGAGTTGCCTAACGCCAACAAGTTACGGAAGTCCCAAGGCTTGGGCAGGCTCCATCGGTCCGGCTGGATGGAAAACGCAGTGCTGTTCGAAAGAAGCCGCCGTGAGGAGAACGCGAATTGAACGTTCTTATCATTCCCGAGGACTTTCGTTATGACCAGTATATCCTCAGGCCTCTGTTCCAACGGCTCTTCCGATCTCTGGATCGGCGGGCCACCGTTACGGTATTGACGGATCCTTTGCTCGGCGGAGTCGACGAAGCGCTGAAGTCCGAGCGGCTGGCAGATGTCGTCGAGCAGTACGAAGGTATGACTGACTTGTTTATTCTGTGCGTGGACCGGGACGGTGACGCTTCACGGCGCCAACGCCTTGGCGCAATTGAACAGGAGTTCGGCAACGCGCCGCGACGGTTCCTTGCCGAAAACGCATGGGAGGAGATCGAGACCTGGGTACTGGCTGGTATAGACCTTCCCAACAGCTGGCAGTGGTCCGAAGTTCGGCGTGAGGTACACGTCAAGGAGATATACTTCGACGCGCTCGCCAAGCAACGTGGCGTTGCCGACGATCCGGGTCGCGGACGAAAGACCTTGGGTGAGGAAGCCTCTCGCAACATCGGGGCGATCCGCCAGAAGTGTCGCGAGGACTTCGACCGCCTTGCCGAGCAAATAAGAGTGACGGCATAACAACGATCCCCCTCGGGAGCAATCCGGTCATTCCGATGGATCGCCGTATCGACGCATCTGCTCCCGCTCCTCGCAGTTCGGCGAGCCACTCGCGTAGCTCCTGGCGCAAGCCTTGGAACGACACCAGCAGGGTGCCGCCGAGGATGATTGCCGTTGCAATGATTGCAATTGGCTCAATGCTCATGCAGACCACGTCAGTGCCTTCCGTTCGACTCCGCCGATCCTACTATTTGCGTTCTTGGTGTCACCGTTGCGGGTTCAGAACAGCGGGAGCTGCAGGTCGTCTGCCGAGGGGCGGGATGGCCGGCGCGGTGCCTGACGCAGCTCGCGCAGCGCGGTCTCGATGTCGGTAACGAAGCCGGACAGGGGATTCTCGGCGGTCTTGCCGAACAGCAGGCGGCGGGCGGCGTGGGTCAGGATCAGGCGCCGGCGGGCGCGGGTCATGCCGACGTAGAACAGCCGGCGTTCCTCGGCCGGATCGGCTCGGCGGTTGGGCGGCAGGTAGGGCAGCAGACCCTCCTCGCAGCCGACGATGAACACCACCGGGAACTCCAGCCCCTTGGCGGCGTGCAGGCTCATCAGCGCCACCCGGTCAGCCCGCGCGTCGTAGCGGTCGGTCTCGCTCTGCAGGGCCGCGGCGGTCAGGAAACCACGCATGCCGGGCCCTGCCGCATCGGCGCGGCGCTGCAAGCGGGCGACCCGCTCCAGTTCGGCGGTGTCGTACGCGCGGCCGCGCAGTTCGGCCCAGCCCGCCGCCGCGGTCCGGACCAGCTCGGTGACGGGGGCCTGACCGGCGGCCAACGATCGCACCAGCTCCAGCGTGCGCGCCGCCCGGGTCTCCGGCGGGGCGACGACAGCCGCACGGTCCAGGCCCGGCGTTGCGCCTGAGATTCGCGTCACCAGTTCCTCGACCGTTGACTCGCTCGCGGCGCCGGGGCCGCCGGCCAGGAGCCGCCACCAGTGGAGCCGGCTGGCGGGTGCCTGCGTCAGCCAGAGCAGCGAAAGAATCTCACGCACCGGCGGCTGCTCGGCCGGAGCGTTCCCACCGGTAGTCTGGTAGGGGATGCCGGAGCGGTCGAACGCTTCCTCCAGCAGCTTCGCCTGGGCGTTGAGGCGGTAGAGGACGGCGAAGTCGCCAAAGGCGCGGGCCTCGGTCAGGCCGTCGTCCTCCACCCGCCCCGAGTCCAGCGAAAAGTAGCTGGTGCCGCCCACCATCCGCTCCACCTGGTGCACGACGTACTCCGCCTCCGCTCGGTCGGTGGGAGCGCGGTACACTTCCAGCTTCACCTGCGCGGCGAAGTCGGCAATCAGCGCCGTCGCCTGGTGGTCGGGATTGCGCGCGATCACCTGGCCGGCGGCATTCAGAATCCCCTGCGCCGAACGGTAGTTGCGCTCCAGGTGGAGTTGCCGTGCGCCGGGGAAGTCGTCGCCGAAGGCGAGGAAGTAGCGATGGTCCGCGCCGCGAAAGCCGTAGATCGCCTGGTCCGGATCGCCGATGACGCAGACGTTGGCGCCGCCGCCGGCCAGCAACCGCAGGAAACGGTACTGGGCCGCGTTCACGTCCTGGTACTCGTCCACCGAGATCCAGCGAAAGCGCGCCTGCAGCGTCCGCCGCACCGCGAGATCGCTCTCCAGCAGGTGCACGGAGCGGACGACGAGGTCATCCAGGTCCAGGGCATCAGCCTCGGCGAGGGCTGCTTCGTAGCGTGCCCGGAGCTCCGCCAGATCGGGTTCCCCATCTTGTCGACCGCCGGCTGCCGCCAAGGCAAGGCCGTTCTTGGCCGCCGAGATGGCCGCCAGCGCCGTCCGCAGCTCGGCGGCCGACAGCTCCGGACAACACCGTTTCAGCAGCAGCCTCCGGTCAGCCTCGTCGAACACGGCGAACGAGCGCGGAATCCTGGCGGCCCCGGCGAACTCCCGCAGCAGGTCCGCGCCCAGTTGATGGAAGGTGCCGGCGGCGATCCGTTCCGCCTGCTCCGCACCCAGCAGCTCGCCGAGGCGTTGGCGCAGCTCGTCGGCGGCCTTGTTGGTGAAGGTGAGGGCCAGAATCGAAGCCGGCGCCACGCCCAGTCCCCGTATCAGGTGGGCGATGCGCACGGTCAGGGTGCGGGTCTTGCCGGTGCCGGGTCCGGCGACGATCGCCAGCGGACCGTCGGTATGGGTTGCCGCCTCGCGTTGCGCCGCGTTGAGTGCGGCCAGCCATTCGGAGAGGCGTGCCGGAGGCGCCGCTGTCGATGTCTCCCGTGGTGCGCCCGGTGCGGCCTGAACCGGGAGCTCGGGGGCTGGCGCATGCACTTCTGCGCCGAAGTCGGTGGCGGATGGCCCGGACGCTGCCGGCGGCTTCTCCTGCAAGGGCTCGAACGGCAAGTCCCGCTCCATCCCGGTCCCGGCGGGGGCTGCGCTCCGCTCCGCGTCATGCGCCTCTCCCCGGCCCGTGGAACCGCCCTCTTTCGTCGCCTGTCCCGAGGAAACCGTGCTCCGCCCCTCGGCCGGTGCGGGAGCTGCCGCGGCGCCGTCCGCCGCGAGTTCGGGGAACATGCCGAGCTGCACTACCGCGGAGCGGTCGGCGGCGTCGTCGAACAGGCGGATCACCCCGTATTCGCCGTCGTAGCCGCTCTGCGCGCGCACCTCGCCGGCGCGCATGCGGCGGATTCCCTCCACCAGCACGGCGTCTCCGGCCGCGGCGATCTCCTCCAGGGGCAGCTCCTGCAGGATGGTCAGCTCCGGTCCCAGCCGCTCCAGCAGGCGCAGGTACTCGCGCTGCACGCGCTTGGAACCGGGACCGACGCCGAGCATCTCGCCCAGCGCTTCCGGCAGCGGGATGAGGCTGGCGAAAGGGCCGGCGCAGGGGGGCCGCGCGCCGGGCGGACGGTCGGCCAACTCCTCCATGCGGTGGTAGACCCCCACCGTCACCGGCTTGCCGCAGGCGGAGCAGCGCCCGCCGTGGTCGCGCGTGGTCACCGGCTCCCAGCAGACGCCGCACTTGCGGTGGCCGTCCAGGTGGTACTTGCCTTCCTCGGGGAAGAACTCGATGGTGCCCCGGTAGTGCGCCCGGTCGCCGCCGCGCAGCGCATCGAACAGCGCGTCGTAGCTCAGCTCCGTGTCGAACCGGGTCGCCTCCCGCGCCAGCTTCGGCGGCGAGTGGGCGTCGGAGCTGGAGATCAGCGTGTAGTCGTCCAGCCAGGAGACGCGCCAGTTCATCGGCGGGTCGGAGGAGAGGCCGGTCTCCACGGCGAAGATGTGAGGCGTCAGGTCGGCATAGCACTCCCGCACCGAGTCGAACCCCGACCTGGAGCCGAGAATCGAGAACCACGGGGTCCAGATGTGGGCCGGGATCAGGTGGCAGCGGGGGTCCACCTCTAGCACGATCTCCAGCAGGTCGCGGCTGTCGAGGCCCAGGATCGGGCGCCCGTCGGAGCGGATGTTGCCGATCTTCTCCAGCTCCGTCTGCAGCCGCGCGGTGGCCTCGAACGACGGGGCGAAGACGATGTTGTGCACCTTGCGGGTGCGCGCGTGCTTCTTGTAGATGTTGCTGATCTCGCCGCCGATCAGGAAGCGCACCGTCCCTCGGCACGCCGCCGGTACCTGGTCCGCCACGCCCGCGGTATGTTCCGGCTTGAGCCGGAACAGCCCCGCTTCCGCCGGTTCCAGCTTCTCGCGCAGCTCCGCCAGCCAGCCGGGGTGGGCGATGTCGCCGGTGGCCACCACCTGCACCCCCTTGAGCTGCGCCCACTTCCACAGGTGCTCCAGGGTCAGGTCCCTGCTGGTGGCGCGGGAATAGTGGGAGTGGAGGTGGATGTCGGCAACCAGCTTCATTGTCGTCGGGGAACTTGCCGCGGATTGCGCAACTTCCTATGGTCGATCTTAACGTCGCGCGGCGGCTCGCAACAGTCGCCGCGGATCACTGAGGAGGTACGTACACACGTGATGACCACAACGAATCGGGATCGGGGGGTGAAGCCCCGCATCGGCATCTTCGGCATCGGCCTGGCCGCCTACTGGCCGCAGTTCCCCGGCTTGAAGGAACAGCTCGAGGGCTACCAGCGCCTGGTGGAGGAGCGCGTCGGAGAGTGGGCCGAGGTGGTGTCGGCGGGGCTGGTGGACTCGGCGCCCGGCGCGGTCGAGGCGGGCAACCTGTTCCAGCGCCGCCAGGTCGACATGGTGTACTGCTACGTGGGCACCTACGCCACCAGCTCCCAGGTGCTGCCGGCGGTGCAGATCCCGCAGGTGCCGGTGCTGGTGCTCAACCTGCAGCCGAGCGCCGCCCTGGACTACGCCCGCACCGACACCAAGGAGTGGCTGGCCAACTGCTGCGCCTGCTGCGTACCGGAGATCAGTTGCGTGTTCAGCCGTTGCGACATCGACTTCCACGTGGTGTCGGGCATGCTGCAGGAGGAGCCCGGCTGCGAGGAACCGGCGCGGCGCGCGTGGGCGCAGATTCGGGAGTGGAGCGAGGCGGCCGGCGTGCGGCGCACCCTGCGCCGCAGCCGCATGGGCGTGCTGGGCCACGCCTACCCCGGCATGCTCGACATGTACAGCGACTTCACCCAGCACCAGGGACAGCTCGGCACCCATATCGAGATCCTGGAGATGTGCGACCTGGCCGTACTGGTGCGCGCCGTGAGCGAACGCGAGATCAGGGCCAAGGAGGAGGAAGCGCTGGCGATCTTCGCGTTGGCGGAGGACTCGCCCTCCGATCCGCTGGCCGTGCGGCCGGCCCCCGAGGCGCTCGACTGGGCCTACCGGGTGGCCGTGGGCCTGGACCGGCTGGTGGCGGACTTCGCCCTCGACGGCCTGACCTACTATTACCGCGGCCTGGACCACAACGAGTACGAGCGCATCGCCGCGGGTTTCGCCCTGGGCTGCTCGCTGCTGACCTC